>PIVL01000058.1 GCA_003354145.1 Paracoccaceae bacterium | reverse complement strand
GCCGACGGCATGGTCATCATCGACCAACACGCCGCCCACGAGCGTCTGGTTTATGAAAAACTCAAAACACAAATGGCTGAAAATGGCGTTGCCGCGCAGGCGCTGTTGATCCCGGAAATCGCTGATTTGTCACCCGCTGAATGTGCGCAACTTTTGGACATCGCACCAGAATTGGCGCGGCTTGGCCTGACCATTGAACCATTTGGCGGAGCTGCCATCGCAATCCGCGAGACGCCTGCCTTGCTCGGCGAAATCAACGCCACGGCAATGATCCGCGATATTCTGGATGAACTGACCGATTTAGGAAGCACCCAGACCGTCGAAGCCCGACTCGAAGCGATTCTTAGCCGCGTTGCTTGCCATGGCTCGATCCGATCCGGGCGTCGTATGCGCGCCGAAGAGATGAACGCCCTGTTGCGCGAGATGGAGGCAACACCACATTCCGGCCAATGCAACCATGGCCGCCCGACATATGTAGAACTGAAACTGGCCGATATTGAACGGTTGTTTGGACGCACATGATACAGATTGGCACACAAACCTACGCGCTGAATGATCCGGCTGTCATAATATCACTGGTCGCTGCGGCCGCCGTTCTGTTGATCGTTCTACTCTTGATCCTTGCCGTTCGCGCCGCTGGTCGATCCGCCAAGATGGCTGCACCCTTGACCCAGCAAATTTCCGCGTTGAGCCAAAATGTTCAACAGTTGGGCTTTGGTCAGGAGCAAATGCGTGGCGGATTGCAAAACGTGTCAGACACGCAGGTCAATGCCCAGGTGCAGATAACGCAAATGGTCGAAACCCGACTTGGGTCTCTGCAACAACAGATGAACGACCGGCTGGCAGAAAACGCGATGAAATCCACCCGTGCTTTGACCGATATGCAAGAGCGGATGAAAGACACACTTCACGGCACATCAAAGCAAACCACGACGTCGTTGACGCAGCTTCAGGAACGTCTTGCCGCCATCGACAAAGCACAGGACAATATCTCCAAGCTAAGCGGCGATGTTCTTAGTCTTCAGGATATCCTGAGTAACAAACAAACCCGTGGTGCATTTGGTGAAATCCAGTTGAATGACATCGTTTCCAAGGCCCTGCCAGCCGACAGCTATGCCCTGCAAGCGACCCTAACCAACGGCAAACGCGCCGATTGCCTGATCCATTTGCCCAATCCGCCCGGCCCAATCGTAATTGATAGTAAATTCCCGCTTGAGGCCTACGAAGCCCTGCGTCGGGCCGAGACCCCGGCCCAGACAAAAGAGGCCGGGCGCATGATGCGCACCTCGGTCCGCACCCATATCAAAGCGATATCTGACCGTTACATCATCGAAGGTGAAACCGCAGATGGCGCGTTGATGTTTCTGCCGTCTGAGGCGGTCTATGCCGAACTTCATGCCAATTACCCGGAACTGGTGCGCGAAGGGTTCGCCGCCCGTGTCTGGATCGTCTCGCCAACCACCTGCATGGCGACGCTGAACACCATGCGCGCGATTTTGAAAGACGCGCGGATGCGGGATCAGGCTGGTGCGATCCGCAAGGAACTGGGTTTGCTTTACGCCGATGTAGACCGTCTGGGTGACCGGGTGAATAATCTTGATCGGCATTTCGGGCAAGCCAGCAAGGATATCGCAGAAATTAAGATCAGTGCTGACAAAGCTGGTCGCCGCGCCCAACGGCTCGACAATTTCGACTTTGAGGAATTGGCAGATCAGGACGCTGCCAACGTGGTTTCACTGGTTAAACCCGACGGTCAGTCCGAGTCGTAAATCGCGGCTGCGCGTTTGGTCAGTTCGGCCATCATTTGGATATACGGGCCTGGCCCATGGCTGACCCGTGCCACGCCTAATTTTGTCAAGCTGGCAATATCCGGCGTGTTGGCGATGCACATGATGTTCACGGGTTTTGAGCAGGCCTGGCAGAATTTTTCAATCAGATCGGGATCAGCGAGACCTGGAACAAAAATGCCATCTGCCCCAACATCCGCATAGGCCATGGCACGGGTCAAAGCCATGTCCATAAGGCCAGGATGCATGTCTGGTGTCGCTTCTTTGAAAAATACATCCGTTCGTGCGTTGATAAACAAGGCAACACCTGCATCTTCAGCAACTTGGCGGATGGCGGCAATCCGGACGCATTGCTCTTCAATCGAAACAAGCCCGTCGCCCCCAATCACCTGATCCTCAAAGTTGATGCCAATTGCTCCGGCCTTGATCACTCTGCGGGTGTTTTCAGACAGGTCATCAAGAGAGTCGGCATAGCCTGCCTCAAAATCAAATGTGACGGGCAGATCAACATTGTTGGTAATGTTTTCCAGGATTGTTAAAGACTGATCCAGCGGCATGGCTTGGCCATCACCGAACCCTTGGGCACGTGCCACGCCCCAACTGCCAGTTGCAATGGCAGATGCACCCCCTTTGGCAACGGCTTTTGCGCTGCCAGTATCCCAGATGTTATAAAGAATAAGTGGTGCGCCGGGTTTGTGTAGCGAGGCGAATTGATCTGCACGGTCAGATTGGGTCATACGGTGTCCTTGTTGGAATATTGGGATTCAAGTTCTATCAGTTTCTGTTTGCGCCAGATGCCACCGCCATAACCGGTCAGCGACCCATCAGCGCCAATAACCCGGTGGCAAGGTATCACGATTGAGATCTGGTTAGCACCATTGGCCCGCGCCACCGCCCGCACAGCACTGGGCCGCCCGATGGTGTCGGCCAGTTGACTGTAGCTGCGGGTTTGTCCGGCAGGGATAGTTTGCAACTGTCTCCAGACTGATTTGGTAAAATCTGTTCCATGCATGGCCAACGGTATGGTGAAAACAGCAGATTTGCCTTGGAAAAAAGTGTTGAGCTGGGTTTTTGCGAGACTTGTGGGCGAGGGGCAGCCAAATCCGATCCGGCCTTTCACCGCTTGGGACAGTCGTCTGAGCTGATTTGGCAAGGCTTTGCGATCGCTAAATTCCAGCAAGTGCAAATGGCTTTGGTCACTGACTGCAATCATCGGACCAAGGGGTGTTTGGAACCAATCCGCCTGCAACATCGCAGGTCCGGAGAATTTTGCCGGGGCGTGCCCGAGAATCTTGGCAAAGGCAGTGCGAAAGGCGCTGGGAGATTCGTATCCAGCGTCCAATTGCGCGTTGATTACTTGCCCGCCAGCCGCGAGCGTGGAAAACCCTGATTGCAGGCGTCGTTGCCGGGCCATGTCCAGAAAGGTGCACCCGAACTGCCGCTTGAACGCGCGCCTTATGGTCGAAGGATCGTACCCCATTTTTGCAATATCAGATTCACGCCAGCGATAACCGGGATCAGTTTCCAGTCGGGTGACAAGGTCCTGAATGGCAGGATCGGCTTCGGCGGCTGTAGTTATGGGGTGGCAGCGTTTGCAGGGTCGAAACCCTGCATCCAGACAGGCCGCAACATCCGTGTAGAACTGGCAATTTTCCGGTTTGGGTTTTCGCGCAGGACAGGTCAGACGACAAAATACTCCAGTTGTACGCACGCCGACATAGGCACGCCCGTCCCACGCCGGGTCACGCGCAACCAAAGCTGAATAAAGCCGTTCGGTATCAGGTAAATCAAACATCATACCGGTCAATATAGGAGATTCGTTTGCCGGTGGCGTCGATTAACGGGCGTTTATTGTTGTTTTTGATAAAGTGGTGAATTTTTGGTATATTTGCGCAAGATCAAAGACTCGGGCCGGACCCGTAAGGTCTGATAGCCTTGGTTGCGACGAATAGAAAAAGGGGCGCACAATGGAAATTGTAGCCGGTAAAGTAGCACAGGTCATACTAATGGGACGCGAGCTGGATCGCGCCGAGGGCGAATTGCGCGCGTTCATTGACCGGATGAGCGAAGACGAACAAGCCGAGTTAGTCGCAATCATGTGGATCGGGCGCGAGAGTTTTGAGCTTGAAGATTTTGCCGAAGCATTGGCAACGGCGCGGAGTGAGGCGACAACGCCCTGTTCGGATTATATGATTGGTACGCCGCATATGTCAGATCATCTGGAAAACGGTTTGGACGCATTGGGAATTTCAGCAATGGACGAAGAAAATGATCTGATGTGAGGAATACCTCACCGGCGGCAAAGAATCTTTACCTCCGGTGGGTAGATGCTCAAACAAAACAAAATCAGCTTAGGTGATCAATGATTTCCAGATGCTGGGACAGAACATCAATTTCCTGCATCCATGAGGTCACCAGTTTTTCATCGCTCGGCGCGGCATGGACGCCGGGGGCGATATCACCAGCCAGAATAGATGTGACAGCAAGTGAGACAGGAATTGAAACAAGGCGCGCCATGGCTGTGCCGTGATCATCTCCCCAGGCATCCATCACATAGGTTTTGTGCCAGACGGTCTTGTCGTTGTTTTCTACTTTCAGGCTAACGCATAGAATGACGCGGTCGGGTTCTCCTTCGTCGTAGGCATTGTCGGTCCAGAATTGATCGGACATTTCAGTTAGTCGTGCGTCGCCTTCGGGGCCGGTCAGGGTTTCAACTTCGGTAAATACATCACTCCAGGCGTCGGCCCAGCCGTTCAGGCGCAGGGTGCCGCGAACAAATTCGCGGATCGGGCCGGCGTCTTGCAATTCATATTGCTGAATGAACGGCAGGCTGTCGCGGTTCGGATAGACCTCAAAGCTTTCGGGTGTTGGTAGTGGTGCGGTATAGCTGTCGATGGCGTTCCACGGACGATCCACATTGCGTTCTTTGTAGTCGCGGATTGAACGCGAAGGCGAGCGGAGCGCTTTGAGAACACCCAGAGGCGACCAGCTGAATTTATAACGAAACGGGTTCGGCGTCTTTGGTACGCCGCCGCAATACGAGATGAAACTAATATGGTTTTGCGGGTCGTATGCGTCCGAAGCGCGGTAGTCGGCGACCAGATGATGCGCCATCAAATGGTCGATGCCCGGGTCTAGTCCAACTTCGTTGACCAGCGCGACATTGGCGGTTTTGGCGGCCTCATCCAAGGCCCGCATTTCCGGCGCGATGTAGGACGAGCTGACGAAATTGGCGGATTTTGAAATGGCCAGTTCTGCCAGCGGGACGTGCCAGTCACCTGGCAGCATCGACACGAGTACATCGCCGGGGTTCAGAGCATCTCCGAGAGCGTTGATGTCAAACCTGTGGATATTGGTCGTTATGTCGCCAACAGCGTCTTGGGCTTTGTCGATAGTTCGGTTCCAGACAACGACGTTCTGACTGGATTTGATTAGTTTGCGTAGGCCAGGAATGGCGGAAAGGCCGGTGCCGCACCAGTGAATTGTCATGTGCTTATACCTCCAAAATGTGTTGTTCAAATGTGGCTTTTGCCCGTCCCCAGACGCCTGAATCCAATGTGTTCAGAGCGAGCAGCGATGGCAAGAGCTGGTCTGCGTAATCTTCAGAACTTTCAATTGGCAACATGGATGGCAGGTTGTCGATGGCGGTGACATCCAATGGTGGCGTATTGTGGACGCGCAGGGCTGGTTCGTCCCATGTTGTGGTGTGGTCATAAACCTTGATCGGGGAAAAATCGCTGTCCGGGTCACAGGCTATATCACCGATGACGGACAATATGCGTGGGTCGATCTTGGCGCTTGCCGGGACAAAGATGGGAGTTCCGGGGCGTGCAAGGATGCAGTTCAGGAATATGTCGTGACTCAGGATTTCCGGGAACGGCCCGCCGCTTGCGGTTTCGGCCAAGTCCCATTTGGTAACCTGAATGCCCAGGGCAGTGCAAAGGTCGCTGGCTCCGGTGCCGACACGGCCCAAGGCTCCGATGACGATGGCGGTGGGGCGGCTTGTGCCAATGGCCGACAGTTCGCTGTTCAGATCGGATTGCAGCGAAGCCGCGCTGGGATAAACCGAGACAGGGCCGACGATATCACCGCGCTGCTGAGCGACCCAGCATTTCAGAGAAACTGCGGCGCCAGCGTACCCGGCCCAATAACCAAATGCGGCGACCCGGCGTTCCTGTTCATCGACAAGGTATTCCAGATCATAAAGCGTTCCACCGCCAGCCTTGAACCGTTTCAGCAAGATTTGGCCTGAAGGTTGGCCCTTGTAGGCGTGGCCAAACAGGATGTGGCGATGGGTCAGAGGGCTGCCATCTTCTGGCAATTCCTTAAGACCAAAGATGATGGCGTCAGCGGGGGCGGTGGGCCAGCTGTTCTCTGGTGCAATCTCGCATCCGGCATCGACGTAGCCATCTATAGGAATGGCGCGGACAGAACTGTGCTCGACCGTAACGCGCATTCCCGCGTCCAGTAGTGCACGTGCGCCTTTTGGAGTCAGGCCCACACGTTCTTCGTTGTCGCGTTGTTCGGCGCGGATCCAGAGATGGGTCATTTACAGCATTCCCTGGGCGATAACGGCTTGAACCGAAGGGCGTGAGGCCATCAGCTCTCTAAATGCGGTTAGCTTTGGGAATTGTGTTGTATCTACGCCATCCCCTTCTAGCCATGCGCTAAGGATATAGAGATAAGGATCGGCAAGGCTGATTTTTGTGCCCAATGCGAACGGGCCAGCAAGGCAATATGTTTCTATGTGAGCGGTGCTCTCGACCATGTTTTCCTGTACTTTTGCGGTCATGTCATCCCACGAGGATTGATTGTCCGCCCAGCGGTAACCGCGCATTTTGTGCGCATGGTTAACGTGGGCTGTCGTCGCGATATAGTACATGAGTTCGCGCATTTTTCCCGCAGCGTAAGGGTCAGAGGGGATCAGATCTGCCTGCGGAGCAACGGCAGCAATATAGTCGAGGATTGCTCCGGTTTCGGTAAGCAGGCCATCAGATGTGACAAGAGTTGGAACACGGCCCTTTGGGTTGATTTTGTGATATTCGGGCGTGCGCTGTTCGGCTTTAGAGAAATCGACAAGGATCGGGTCATACGGGATGCCAGCTTCGTTCAGGGTGATGGCGGCTGCGACCGAAATGGTTCCGGGGGCGTAATAAAGTTGCATTAGACAGGCCTTTTCAGACGTGGGTTTGGGCGTAATGACGGTCGGGTGTTTCCAGATGCGGTACAGCGTTGAATAACACAGGACTTAGTTGGTCGCCGATTGGGAACAATCGGTGCATGGAAGTGTTCATAATGGCAAGGGCAACGCGCGCCATCGAGGTTGTGTCCAGTCCAAGAAAGCGGCGCATGGTCATCGAGATCAGGCCTCCGGAGGTGACAACAAGTGCCGGGCCGGGGCCGCTGGCAATTTCGTGCATGACGTCGGAAACACGGATCTCAAACTCGGCAAAGCTTTCGGGCGGATTATCGATTTCGTCGTTCTGCCAGGCGGTAAAGACCATTGGCAGATGGGTGATGAATCCCTCGCGTTCGGTCGGAATTTCAGTGCCGCGTTGTTGTTCCAGAAGGTTGGCGAGGGTGAAATACTCTAGTTCATTCAGGCGCTCGTCCTGCATTAGAATGCCGCCATAACCCATGCTTTGGGCGGTTTCGACTTGACGGATCAGGGTGCCGCTGAACACGCGCGGATGAAAGGCGGCGGTTGAACGCAGATGATCTCCAAGCCAGGTGGCCTGCTGATGGCCAAGGGTGCTTAGCTTGTCATAGCTGGCCTCGTCCTTGGCCCCGCTGTTGGCCTGACCGTGTCGAATAAGAGTAATGTGAGACATATGTTCGTGACCTTTCGTATGCGTCTGTCTTAGGCGAGGCAGGCGCAGGTTGCCAGAGGTGCAGACGCTTTGACCAAAAGAAGGGTTGGGTTTGGCCTTTCGTTCGGGGGTGTGTGATCTATAAGAGCCGTGTGTATGGAGATACGTATGTCGCAGGTCGCCGCCGAATGATTGATCCGGATAGAGCCCTGCGTGATCTGCACATATTGCGTTCGTATGGGGCTAGTGGAGTTGGTAAAGGCGTAATGCGACCGGCCTTTTCCGACGCAGATATGGCTGCACGTCAATGGTTGGCGACACAATTCAAAGAAGCTGGATTAGAGCCACATTTTGATCCCGCAGGCAATCTGTTTGGTCTGGCTGAAGGCCCGTCGATCTTGCTGGGATCACACAGTGACAGCCAGCCCGAAGGTGGTTGGCTGGATGGTGCGCTGGGCGTGATCGCTGCTTTGGAAATAGCCCGTGCGGCAAAGGGCGACGTGTCAGTTGTTAACTTTCAGGATGAGGAAGGACGCTTTGGTGGATTGACCGGTAGTTCACTCTGGTCCGGGCAACCACCCTTGAACAGGCCGATCAGTTTGTGGATCGCCAGGGCATTTCATTTGCTCAGGCGCGGGATGTGCTGGCCGATCAGGCAGGTGATTTTGTCGATCCGGGTCGTTTCACCGGATTTATCGAAATGCACATCGAACAGGGTCTAACACTGGATCATTCGGGCCAGAAGATTGGGGTGGTGTCGGAAATTGTCGGCATGCGTGATTTGACCATCACCTTTCAGGGTCAGCAGAACCATGCAGGCACCACACAAATGCATCTGCGTCAGGATGCGTTTCAGGCGTTGTCCGCGTTTAATACTCTGCTGAATACACGGCTTGTCGAAGTGGTGACGCCAACAACGGTCTGGACCATTGGCCACGTTACATTGTCGCCAAATGCGGCATCCATTGTGCCGGGTCAGGCGACATTCTCTGTTCAGTGGCGCGATGGCAGCAACAGCCGCCTTGCGCGTGTGGAGCAGATCGTGCGCCAGACTGTGAGTGATATAGCTGATACTTACGAAATGCAGGTCACAATCGGCCCTATGATGGGGTTAGAGTCCGTGGTTATGAATGCCGCTCTTCGCGAGACACTGGAAACCAGCGCTGATGCGATTGTGCCGGACCACTGGCAACTCATGCCTTCGGGTGCATTGCATGACGCGACAAATGTTTCTCATATTCTGCCGGTCGCGATGCTGTTTGTGCCGTCGATCGGCGGTATCAGCCACGATTTTGCCGAAGATACCGCCGAACAGGATTTGGCCATCGGCCTGAAGGTACTGGCCGGTGCTGTTGGGGTATTAAGCTAGCCCAGCAGTAAGATTTCTGTTTCAGACGAGCTATGACGCAAGCCTTGCAGGTCAGCTCCAGACCACATCGCCAAGAAAAATATACCCGGCCCCGTAAATTGTCTTGATTAGGCGGGGATTCTTCGGGTCTTCGCGCAGCTTGGTGCGCAGGCGTGAAATGCGCACGTCCATGGCTCTATCAAAACTTTCACCTGCTGCACCGCCTAGTGATTCCTGCATTTGCGCCCGGCTGATCAAACGCTTGGGACGATCAAGGAACAGGCGCAATACTTCGCTTTCGGCGTGGCTGAACGGGGTTTCAACACCTGACATGTCCTCAAGCATATAGCGGTCAAAATGCGCGACCCAGCCGTTGAATTGGGCAGTATTGCCGGCCTGGGGCGCACTGCGAGTGCTACGCAGCCGCGCACGGATGCGGGCGACGACCTCGGCAGGATCAAACGGTTTGGTGATATAGTCATCCGCCCCAAGTTCCAGCCCCGTTACACGGTCTTGTACCTGCGCACGGCCTGAAATGATGATGACGATCGCGCCTTGTTCCAACGCTAGCCGGTGCACCAACGCCAACCCGTCGCTATCGGGCAAGGACAAGTCTACCAGACAGACATCAGGTGTTACGTGTTTCAACGCTGCTTCAAATTCACGAGCGCGGCTAAAGCTTTGAGTGCGGAACCCGGCATCCTCTAACACTTCGGTCAGCATTTGGCGGATTTCCGGCTCGTCGTCGAGAATGGTGACCAAAGGAGTTGTCATGCAGCTGCCTCTGACTGGATCAGCGCCGAAAGTTGCTCGACAGAAAATGGCTTGTGCAAGACGGGTACGCGCGACAAGGCAGTGCGATGCAGAGGGTCATCAGGCGGCAGTGACGTCATCAATACGCAGGGCAATCCTGATCCTTCCATGCGGTCAAGCAAATCAAGCCCGGTGGCGCTGCCTTGCAGGTGGATATCGGACAGGATCAGGGTTATATCTTTTATGTCGGCAGCCAAGGCCGCAGCCTCATCTACCGAGGTGGCCTCGATCACTGAATGGCCCAGATCAACCAGCATATCGCGGAATGTGGCGCGCAAGGGTTCGCTATCTTCGACCAGCAACGCGAGGCCGCCCGTTGTCGTCGGCGGGATTCGATAGGGAAGGCGCAACGTGACACTGGTACCGTTGGGCGTATTGTTCATGCGTAGATCACCCCCGGCGAGTTTTGTCATGTCATAGACCATAGGCAGCCCAAGCCCCGAACCTTCGCCGCCTTTCGTGGTAAAGAACGGGTTCAGGGCTTTGTCCAGTGCTTCGGGCGAGAACCCGGGGCCAGTATCTGTCACGCTGATTTCTATCCAAAGATCGGCAATGTTATGGGCGCTGACAGTGATTTGACCAGTGGTGCCACAGGCATCGCGGGCGTTCAGGATCAGGTTCAGCAAAGCATCCTGTAACATACCAGGGTCCAGCATCAGTGCGGTGTCTGGGGTGTTATCTAACACACTCAGACCAACTGATCGCGGCAGGCTGGGCGTCGCCAGAAGTTTCAGGTCTTGCAACAGTACATGCAAATCCGTCGCCCGTGGACGCAATGTGCGATGGCCGGTCATGTCTGCCAGCCGATTCAGCAATCGGCCTCCGCGCTGTGCGGTGGACTGAGTAGCGGTGATCAGCCCGGCGGCCTCTTGTCCCAGATCCATACGGTCCAGTTTGCTCTGCATGCCTAATATGATGGTCAGAAGGTTGGAAAAGTCGTGGGCAATACCGCTGGTCATCTGTGCCGCCATTTCCCGGCGTCGGGTTTGTTGCAGTGCTACGCGCACCTGCGTTTCCTCGGTCACGTCCATTGACAGAATATAGACACCTCCGGCTTGATCTGGAGTAAAGGCACCGCGAATACGCCGGGAACTGACCTCGTCTGTGAATTCAAATACTGAACTATGCCCCTTATAGGCTTCGTCCAGATGTGGTTCGATCTGTGTAAAAGCTTCTGGTCCCATCACGCTGGCAATGGAATGGCCAAGGATATTCAAGGGCCGATTCGGCATTACCGACTCAAGGCGTCGATTGGAGTAGGTATAGTAACCGTCCTTATCCACATGGGCGACATGCGCCGGGATCATTTCTGTGGTCAGCCGTGTGCGGTATTCTATTTCGGTCAGCTGACGCTTGGTTTCTTCCAGCGCAGTGATAGTGGCCGCCAGTTCACGGTTGGTGGCCGACAATTCTTCGGCGTGGGACAGAAGCTGATCAGACAGTTCTTCGGACCGGGTGCGCAACAGCTGCTCGGATCGTTTGGCGCGGGTGATGTCGGTATAAACAGTAACCCAACCGCCCTGAGGCAAGGGTGATCCTTCGACAGAAATAGTGCGGCCGTTGGAACGGGTACGCTCCATATAATGCGGTTCAAACGCGCCAGCCTGTTCGACGCGGATTTGGACGAAGTCATCAATGTCATCTATATGGCCATATTCTCCGGATTCGGCCAGATGACGAATGGAGTCTTCAAATGTGGCGCCGGGGGTGACCAGCGCATCGGGAAGCTCGAACATGGTCTTAAAGCGGGTATTGCAGACCGCCAGTTTCAGATCCTGATCATAGATCGACAAAGCCTGCGCGATCATGTTCAGACCCGCCGTCATCTGTAATTTGTTCTGCTGATCGGTGTGATCCAACGCCAATTCCCCCGGGGTTACGGCTAACACCAAGCGGAGGGCCTCGCCAAGGGTGAGGTGGAATATGCTGGCGCTAACAGGATGAAGAAATTCGGTTTCAAGGCTTAGGGCTGTCCTTTGTAACAATTCGCAAGGTTTGGGAAAACTTCAGGAAAAAGTTGACGTCAAGGGTTTGCCTCGCTTCTGTGTGTGACAAGAGAATCGCAAAAGCGGTCGGCTGCCGGTGCCATAAACCGGTGTGGGAGGAGACTATTTTGGCTGAGACGCAGACCGGCACCGGGGGACTTTTGTCCATTCCGGCGCTGCTTCATCGCAATGCGACCGAATTCGGGACCGTTCCGGCGTTCCGTGAAAAAGAATATGGAATCTGGCAAACCTGGTCCTGGATCATGGTTGAGCAGGAAATTCAGGCGCTGGCGCTGGGGCTGCTTAATCTGGGCGTAAACAAAGGCGATTTTGTTGCCATCATTGGACGCAACCGCCCCTATCTGTACTGGTCGATGGTTGCTGCCCAGTCTGTGGGCGCTGTGCCTGTGCCTTTGTATCAGGACGCCAACGCCGAAGAGATGGCCTATGTTCTGGACCATTGCGGTGCGCGTTTTGTGATTGTCGAAGACCAGGAACAGGTAGACAAGGTGATCGAAGTGCAGGACCAGCTGCATCAGTTCGAGCATCTGATCTATCTCGATCCGCGTGGCATGCGGAAATACGATCATTCGCATTTGCACGAATATTCACATGTGCAAAATCAGGGGCGTGCTGCTCATGATGAGTACATTAAAGAACTTGAGGCGAGGAGCTCGGCGCTTACCTATGACGACACATGCGTCATGCTTTACACCTCGGGAACCACCGGGAAACCTAAGGGCGTGGTTCTGTCAAATCGCAATGTGATTGAATCCTCCAAGGCGTCTTGTGCGTTTGATAATCTAAGCCGAGACGAAGAAATTCTGGCCTATCTGCCCATGGCATGGGTTGGAGATTTCATATTTTCAGTTGGTCAGGCGTTCTGGGCCGGATTCTGCGTGAACTGCCCGGAAAGTTCAGAAACGCTAATGAATGATTTGCGTGAAATCGGGCCGACATACTATTTTGGGCCGCCGCGCGTCTTTGAAACCCAGTTGACCACTGTAATGATCCGGATGGAGGATGCAGGAAATCTGAAGCGTCGAATGTTCCATCACTATATGGACCATGCGCGCAAAGTTGGGCCAGATATTCTGGATGGCAAACCGGTCAACTTTATGGATCGGCTGAAATACAAAATTGGTGATCTGCTGGTCTATGGACCGCTCAAAAACACGCTGGGCTTTAGCCGTGTGAAGGTTGGTTATACGGCGGGCGAGGCCATTGGCCCTGAGATTTTTGACTTTTACCGCTCGCTTGGGATCAATCTAAAGCAGCTATATGGTCAGACAGAGGCGACAGTGTTCATTGCCGCGCAGCCGGATGGCGAAGTGCGCTCGGATACGGTTGGGGTGCCAAGCCCCGGTGTGGAAATCAAGGTTGGTGACAACGGCGAGGTGTTCTATCGTTCACCCGGATCGTTTGTTGAGTATTACAAAAACCCGGAAAGCACCGCGAGCACCAAGGACGCCGATGGTTGGGTAGCTACGGGTGATGCTGGTTTCATAGAAGAGGCCAGCGGGCATCTACGGATTATCGACCGGGCCAAGGACGTTGGCAAAATGGCCAATGGCGGTCTGTTTGCCCCGAAATTTGTCGAGAACAAGCTGAAATTCTATCCCAATATTCTTGAGGCTGTGGTCTTTGGTAATGGGTTGGATGAATGCACAGCCTTTATCAACATAGACCTGACAGCGGTGGGCAATTGGGCCGAGCGAAACAACATTGCCTATGCGTCCTATCAGGAACTGGCCGGGCATCCGCAGGTGTTGTCGGCAATTCAGGAGCATGTCGAAGAGGCAAACCGGTCGGTGGCCGAAGATCCGATGTTGTCGGGGTGTCAGGTGTATCGCTTTGTCATTTTGCACAAGGAACTGGATGCGGATGACGGTGAACTGACACGGACCCTGAAAGTCCGTCGCCGGATCATTGAAGACAAATATTCGGATATTATTGCGGCGCTCTATGATGGTTCGCCTAAGGTCAGCACGGTAACCGATGTGACTTATGAAGATGGGCGCAAAGGATCGATCAGTGCAACGCTGGAAATTCGCGATGCTGCCGTTGTGGCTGTTTCGCAAAAGATGGCGGCGGAATAATGCGCCGAATGAAGGGTGATATGTCGTGAAAGACATGGACGAGGGATATACCACGACAGACGGTCGCAAGATCGGTGGCGTGGTGATGGAAATGAAGAACATCACTCTGCGATTCGGCGGCGTGGTGGCAATCAAAGATATCAGCTTTGACATCCGCGAGGGTGAAATTCGCGCGATCATTGGCCCGAACGGGGCTGGTAAGTCGTCGATGCTGAACGTGATGTCGGGGTTCTATGTGCCGCAAGAAGGCGAAGTCTGGTTTCACGGTAAACCACGACCGCAGATGAAACCCTATCAGGTGGCGCAACAAGGCATCGCGCGGACGTTCCAGAATATTGCGTTGTTTGAAGGCATGTCAGTACTGGATAACGTTATGACCGGGCGGCTGACGCAGATGAAATCCGGGTTGTTTGCACAAGCAATCTGGAAAGGAAAAGCCGAGGCTGAAGAGACTGAAAATCGCGAATTTGCCGAAAAGATTATCGACTTTCTGGAAATTCAGGCCATTCGCAAAACGCCGGTGGCGCGTTTGCCTTATGGGCTGAAGAAACGCGTTGAACTGGCGCGAGCACTGGCGGCAGAGCCTAAGCTGTTGCTGTTGGATGAACCAATGGCTGGTATGAACGTCGAGGAAAAAGAGGACATGAGCCGCTTTATTCTGGACGTGAACGACGAATTCGGCACCACAATCGCGCTAATTGAGCACGACATGGGTGTGGTCATGGACCTGAGCGACCGTGTGGTGGTGATGGATTACGGCCAAAAGATCGGCGATGGAACGCCGGACGATATTCGCAACAATCAAGCAGTGATCGATGCCTATCTGGGAGTGTCACATGACTAAGCAACTGACAGGTATGAAGGAGGGCAGTCATGTCTGACCAGTTTCTTTTTGGGATTGAGGTTGTCATCAACGGGCTGATGGCCGGGGTACTATATGCGCTGGTGGCTTTGGGATTTGTGTTGATCTACAAAGCCTCCGGAATTTTCAATTACGCCCAAGGCGTTATGGCGCTGTTCGCGGCGATGACGCTTGTGGGAGTGATGAACGGTCAGGTGCCGTTTGCTCATTTGATCAATTCGATTCTGGGTACGGACGTGCACCATTTTGGCTGGCACATTCCGGCGGTAATTGCGATTTTGATGACGATGGCGGTGATGATTTTACTGGCCTGGGCTGTGCAGCAACTGGTGATGCGGCATCTGGTTAATCAGGAACCAATCATCCTGTTTATGGCAACCATTGGGTTGGCCTATTTTCTTGAAGGATTCAGCGACCTGATGTGGGGATCTGAGATCAAGAAACTGGATGTTGGGCTACCTCAGGGTGGTTCTTTCTGGATTGAGGAAATGACCGCAGGCCTTGGCGGCGAAGGTTTTTACGGCTTCTTCATTGATAGGCTCGACATTGTTGCGACCGTGATTGCGATTCTACTGGTTGTGGCGCTGATGCTGTTCAGCAATTACACCAAAGAAGGGCGCGCACTACGCGCGGTGGCAGATGACCACCAGGCAGCGCTGTCTGTTGGGGTCTCACTAAACTTTATCTGGGTGCTGGTCTGGTCGGTTGCCGGATTTGTGGCGCTGGTTGCAGGCATCATGTGGGGCACCAAGTCTGGCGTGCAGTTCTCGCTAAGCCTGATCGCGTTGAAAGCCTTGCCGGTGCTGATGCTGGGCGGCTTCACGTCGATCCCCGGAGCGATTGTTGGCGGGTTGATCATCGGTGTTGGTGAGAAACTGTTCGAATTCCTACTTGGCCCGGCGCTGGGCGGTGCGACAGAGAACTGGTTCGCCTACGTGCTGGCTTTGGTTTTTCTGGTCTTTCGTCCGCAAGGCCTGTTCGGTGACAAGATTATCGAGAGGGTCTGAACGATGTGCATTTTGACAAACAGCGTGGGTTTCACCCACCCTACACAAGAAGGATAGGCCATGTTCTATCGTGAAGCTGGCGATTTCAGCACGACTTATCCAGAGGACAGTCAAACCTTTCCGATCAAGTTTGATCGCTATCGGTATTATGTTGTTCTGGCCTTCGCCTTTCTGGTCGTCCCGTTCATTATCAATGATTACTGGGCAAATGCGATCCTGCTGCCATTTCTGATCTATGCCATAGCTGCCATCGGGTTGAACATACTGACTGGGTATTGTGGGCAGGTGTCGTTGGGTACTGGTGGATTTATGGCTGTCGGGGCGTATTCTTGTTATAAATTCATGACAGCCTTTCCTGATCTGAGCATGTTTATCAATGTCTTGCTGGCTGGTGTTGTGACTGCGGCTGTCGGGGTTTTGTTTGGCCTTCCTTCACTGCGGATCAAGGGGTTTTATCTTGCGGTTGCGACGTTAGCGGCACAGTTCTTCCTTGTCTGGTTGTTCAATCGGGTTCCCTGGTTTTATAACTATTCCGCTTCGGGTCAGATCAATGCGCCCGAACGGACCGTGCTGGGTGTAGCAGTGACTGGCCCAAATACGAGCGCTTGGGCCGCTTATTTGTTTTGTCTGGTGTTCTGTGTTGCAAGTGCAATTGTGGCTCGCAACCTGACGCGTGGCTCGATTGGTCGTAAATGGATGGCGATCCGAGACATGGATATCGCCGCCGAGATCATTGGCGTGAACCCAATGAAGGCCAAGTTGACAGCATTTGCGATCAGTTCGTTCTTTGTCGGCATCTCTGGAGCTCTGTTTTTTGCGCTCTATCTTGGCGCCGTCGAAGTGGGCGAAGCGTTCAGTATTCAAAAGTCATTTCTGATTCTGTTCATGGTGATTATTGGCGGGTTAGGGTCGATTTTTGGATCGTTCGCCGGTGCTGCATTTCTCGTTGTGCTGCCCGTTGCCATGAAAATCGTCGGAGCCGATATGCTGGGCATGCCAACTGATATTGTGGCGCATCTTCAACTGGTTGTCGTCGGTGCATTGATCATCGTGTTCCTGATCCTTGAGCCGCACGGCATCGCGCAGCTTTGGCGCCTGGCCAAGGAGAAACTGAGACTCTGGCCCTTTCCGCATTGATGCGGGCAGGCCAATGACCGGCGGGGCAACCCCGCTTTCGATCGGATGAACCTAAAGGGAGGAAATATCCAATGAAACTGAAAATATCCACTATGGTGCTTGGGGCCGTTATGGTTGCAAGCCCTGTGTTGGCGGATCTGGTGATGCCGTCAATGACCTATCGGACTGGACCTTATGCAGTTGGCGGTATTCCACTTGCTGACGGCTATGCAGACTATTTCAGCATGATCAACGCGCGTGACGGCGGTATCGGTGGCGTGCCAGTGAAGGTCCTGGAATGTGAAACCGCATATAACACCGAAAAAGGTGTGGAATGCTATGAATCTACCAAAGGCGAAGGCGCGTTGGTGTACCAACCGTTTTCAACAGGCATTACCTATCAGTTGATCCCAAAAGCGACAGCTGACGGAATTCCCGTTCACTCAATGGGTTACGGTCGGACCTCTGCGGCAAACGGTAAAGTCTTTTCCAACGTCTTTAACTACCCCACCAACTATTGGGATGCGGCATCAGTAGCGGTCACCCATTTGCTGGACATCAACGGCGGCGACATCAAGGGTAAAAAAGTTGCGCTGGTCTATCATAACTCGGCATACGGCAAAGAGCCTATCCGCACGTTGGAAGAGTTGGCCAAAAAACACGGCTTTGAACTGAGCCTGTTGGCGGTTGACCATCCTGGCCAGGAACAAAAGTCGCAGTGGCTGCAAATTCGACGCGAACGTCCTGACTATGTCCTGATGTGGGGCTGGGGCGTGATGAACCAGGTTGCAATTCAGGAAGCTGCCAACATTCGATTCCCAATGGAAAACTTCATTGGTGTCTGGTGGTCCGGTGCTGAAGCAGACGTTATTCCTGCGGGCGACGGGTCCAACGGTTACAAAGCGTTGGCGATGAACGGCGTTGGTACGGATTACCCGATCTTTGACGACATTCAAAAGTATGTTGTTGATGCAGGCAATGCGGCGGGTGCTGGCGATCAGATTGGTACGGTATTGTATAACCGCACAATCTATGCCGGCTTTTTGGCGCATATGGCGATCCTGAAAGCGCAGGAAATGCATGGCGTTGTAGACATCACTCCTGAGATGATGCGCGATGGTATGGAAAACCTTGAGATCACTGCAGAAATGATGGCTGCAAATGGTCTGGCCGGATTTGGCCCCGAGTTCAAAGTAAGCTGTGAAAACCACGGTGGCCCGGGCATTGGTGCGGTTCAGCAGTGGGATTCTTCGACGGGTAAATGGAGCCTGATTTCCGAGTTCAAAGCTTCGGATAAAAGCATCATTGATCCGCTTATCGCAGAAGACAGCATGGCCTACGCAGCCG
The DNA here is from genome assembly GCA_003354145.1 of Paracoccaceae bacterium. Classification (GTDB taxonomy): domain Bacteria; phylum Pseudomonadota; class Alphaproteobacteria; order Rhodobacterales; family Rhodobacteraceae; genus NORP181. Next base: position 112 of record PIVL01000058.1, on the reverse strand, counting down.
AAAACAACATCGAAGAGCGCTGTAACTGATCTGTTTTGATCACAACATTCCGGCCTGATCGGGGTGTTGCATAAACTTGGTGCGGCGGGCGAAACCTCGCCGCACTGATCCC
>PIVL01000771.1 GCA_003354145.1 Paracoccaceae bacterium | reverse complement strand
CACGGATACCCGACGCAAGCAGAAATTATGAACGAAAAGCCGTTCGCTTGCGATCAGTGCGGCAAGAAATGCACGACACAACAAGGGATTGTTGCCCACAAAGCCGCCAAACACCAGCCAGACAAGATCGAATGCCCAACTTGCGGCAGGAAGTGTGCCGGAGCCTACGGCCTGCAACAGCACATGAACGCTAAGGGTTGCGGTCCTTATTCTAACGATTTGGAAAGCCCGGTGAAAATCGCGAACCGACAGCGCCGTGCTGACGATGATTTTGACGTGATTGATGACGAACGTGGCAACCAAGCCCATGAAGCCGGTATAGCCGCGCAGAGGGCGGGCGGATGAAACATCTCAACACCGAAAGCGAGGCCGCTTATGGCTGATAGACCAATCCTGTTCTCAGCCCCGATGGCCCCTGCCCGCCCACATACGGAGACCTGAGAGATGGACCACAAACTAATGCCAACCGCGCTTACAGTTTTGAAGACTCTAGATTCCCTATCCTCTGGTAAGTTGCCAAAGGAAATCATCGTCCTTGATGCAAAGACCGTCAGCATAGTGGTTGAGATAGAAGGCATTGATTACATTCTGAGCATGATGGAAGTGCCGCGCCAGCGCGCGAAGCCAGCAACACAATAAAGGAAGACCAGAGCCATGCCACTAACCCCGATATACGTCCCGATTGCTGAGTGCCAAGACTGGTTCTCGCTTTCGCGCGACACGTTTTATCGGGCAGCGAATCGTGGTGAAATCAGCATCCACAAGGTCGGAAATCGCTCGTTGCTCAAAGTCGCTGAAATCACCGATTGGATAGAGTGTGCCGCCGAAAATTCAAATTCAGATGTGGGGCAGATTGTGGGGCGAAAATAACCACCCAAAAGCTTTACTAAGCAATAACAATAAGTTATCTTGATGAATTGGTGCGGGCGGTGGGAGTCGAACCCACACGGGCACAAGGCCCAACAGATTTTAAGTCTGGTATGTCTACCATTCCATCACGCCCGCACAAAGACGTTGCGGTTTGCCAACCGAACCGG
>PIVL01000770.1 GCA_003354145.1 Paracoccaceae bacterium | reverse complement strand
TTTGACGAAAACTTTCACTGGGCAGTCATTTTGCCGGTTATCAATTCACTGACGATGGCGCTTTATTCGATCCTGACACGTCGATTGTCGGGCTTTGTTGCCGTAGAAACCATGCAACTTTATTCGGGTGGTATGGGGACGATATTACTTTTGCCTTTTGCGGTTTCCAACTGGCAAACCCCGGATAGCGGCCTGAGTTGGATTCTTCTGTTAGGGCTAGGCCTTTTTGGCTGGGGTGGGCATGAGCTTTTGACGCGGGCACATGGGTTTGCACCTGCCAATACTTTGATGCCATATACATATTCATTCATGATCTATCTGACGATTACCGGCTATCTGGTGTTTGACCATATACCTGATCGATGGACCCTGACCGGGGCTGCGATCATCGTTTTGTCAGGGCTCATCATCTGGTGGCGCGAAAACTTGCAAGGGACACGAAATGTCATTGACTAAAATTGCCTGTATCGGAGAAGCGATGATCGAGATGGCAATGGGTGAAAGCCAAAGTGACATTGCCCGTGTTGGTGTTGCTGGCGATACGCTGAATACCGCGATCTATCTAAAACGCTGCGCACCCGAGGTTGAGGTGTCATACATCACCCGCTTGGGACGTGATCCATTCAGCAGCCGTATCATCGCATTCATGCAGAGTGAAGATATCGACACCTCGTTAATCGAGCTTAGCGAAAGCCGCGTGCCGGGGCTTTATACGATATTGACGGATGACGCCGGAGAGCGATCGTTTACCTATTGGCGTGACAATTCCGCCGCCCGCGAATTGTTTGACGCCGATGATCACGAACTTGCGACCCTTTCAGGTTTTGATGTGGTCTATCTGTCAGCCATCACACTGGCCATTTTGTCACCTCGGGCGCGGACGCGATTGATGGCATGGATACCCGAGTATCGCCGCAGTGGTGGCAAGATAGCATTTGATTCAAATTATCGACCCGTATTATGGCCGGATGCAGATACATCGCGCAAAGCAATCGCAGCAATGTGGCGTTGCACCGACATTGCATTGCCCAGCGTAG
>PIVL01000057.1 GCA_003354145.1 Paracoccaceae bacterium | reverse complement strand
GTTGCGGTGACCATTCAACAGCAATCTGGTGGTAATCTCGCAGAAATTCTGGCGGGTCTGGCTCAGGTTATCCGTGCCCGGTTCCGTCTTTTCCGCCGTGTCAAAGCCATCACAGCCGAAGCAAAATGGTCCGGCAAGTTCCTGTCCGCGTTCCCGTTGGTAGCATTAGCCGGGCTTTTGGCCATGGACCCCAATTATTATGACCGCGCAATGGAACATGAATATTTTGTCCCGGCTTGCTTTGTCGTGGGAATTCTTCTCACCGCGAACTTAATCGTCATGCGCATTCTGACAGATATCAAGGTATAATCGGAGACCAAAATGAACTTTTTGGAACAAATTAACGGTATTCTGACCGGATCACTTGGCGAATTTGGGCCTCTGATTGTGGTAGGCGGATTGGGTCTGTTCATGATCCTGCTCATGATCCCGCTAATTATGAATCAGCCCGAGGATCCGTTGAAGAAATTCAAGCGGGACCAAAGCTCGACTTCGCAAGCGAAACCTAAGAAAGAGCGTCTGCGTCAAGGCGACCGGAACGAGCAACTTCAGAAATTCGCATCTTTCCTTGAGCCACAGGACGAAGAAGAACTGTCAGCGATGCAACTAAAACTGCGCCAGGCTGGTTATGTGTCCCGCGATGCAGTCAGATTCTATCATTTTTCGCAGTTTGCTTTGGGTATTTTGGGTTTGGTTGCTGGATTGGTTTACGTCTTTGTAATGAACAGTCCCGATGACTTTGATCAACAACAGCAGATAATTCGCATCGTCGGCCCAGGTGGCGCCGGGTACATGTTGCCAAAATACTGGGTGACACGCCGGGTAGAGGCCCGCAAAGAAGCGATTACGGCTGGTTTCCCGGACTCTCTGGATATGATGCTTGTCTGTGTAGAAGCCGGGCAGTCGCTGGATCAATCGATTGTTCGTGTGGCCAAGGAACTACATGCCTCATACCCGGAACTTGCCGAAGAATTTGAGATTGTCGCCTATGAAATGAAGGCCGGTAAAGACAAATCCGCGGTTCTGCGCGACATGGGGGTGCGCTGTGGCGTGCAAGATATTTCTTCGTTTGTGACAGTTATGATCCAGTCTGCCACGTTCGGTACGTCAATTGCGGATGCTTTGCGGGTCTACGCCGGTGAAATGCGTGATAAAAGAGTCATGCGTGCAGAAGAAGCAGCAAACAAGTTGCCAACCAAAATGACCCTTGCCACAATGGGTTTAACGGTTCCGCCGTTGCTGATCATCCTTGTTGGACCGTCGGCAATGGGCATCATGGACCTTGGTAATATGAGCAACTGATCCAATGAAACCAACGGGCGTGACGCAAGCCACGCCAATCAGATTAACTCTATTGGCCATCATCGCGTTTGCGGTGGTGGCCTCTTGTGGTCCAAAAGCCATATCCACAACGCCGAACGGAGTTTATGCACCTGGCGTCGATCTGTCAAAAACAGCGGCGAATGGCGTCGAGGTTGGCCACCGCCTGATGGAGGCGGGACAATACGAACTTGCGATGGAGGCCTTCACGCGCGCGGCCCTAGAGCAGGGTTTGACCGCTGAAATTTTGACCGGTATGGGCACTGCCAATCTGGGGTTGGGTCGCTTGGGACAGGCAGAAACCCTGCTGCGCCGCGCCGTGGAAAAGGACGAAGAATGGCCCGAAGCCTGGAATAATCTTGGTGTCGTGTTGATGGAACAGGGCGAATTAACCGAAGCACAACATGTTTTCCGCAAGGCTTATGCACTGGATGATGGCCAAAACGACTCAATTCGGGAAAATTTGCGCCTGGCACTCGCAAAATCAGAAAATGTTGATAACACTGTTGTTCAAAACAACGAATACAAATTGGTGCAGCGGGGTAGTAGCGACTACCAAATCCGCAAAACACCATGAATGAGGCAAGAGCAGTAAAGGACGCAAAAAATGCGCCATTTTATTTTGATTCCGGTTTTGATTGCTGGCGGGTTTACCCTGTCAGCCTGTGCCGAAAAAGGCGACGAAACCGTTGAACGGGCATTGCAGGACGTCAATGTCGTTGATGAATCCGATTTGAACGATGTGATGTTGACGGTTGCCGACCCGAACGAGGCGGTTAGCTATTTTCAACGGTCACTCAAATCTACACCTGACCGGATAGATTTGCAGCGTGGGTTGGCAAAGTCTTTGGTACGCGCTCGACGCAATACCGAAGGCGTCAGTGCCTGGACAAAAGTGACCAAAATGCAAGGCACAACTGCCGACGACACTATTGATCTGGCAGACGCGCAAATCCGTGCCGGGGAATGGGATCAGGCTGAAAAAACACTGGATTCGGTTCCACCAACCCACGAGACTTTCAAACGCTATCGACTAGAAGCCATGGTCGCTGACGCCAATCAAGAATGGAGCCATGCGGACAGTTTTTATGAAACGGCCGTTGGTCTGACCACACGCCCGGCGAGCGTGATGAATAACTGGGGTTACTCCAAACTGACCCGCGGTGACTATTCAGAGGCCGAACGTCTGTTTGGCGAATCGATCCGTCAGGACCAATCACTGTTCACTGCCAAAAACAATCTTGTTCTGGCCCGTGGCGCCCAGCGTAAATATACACTGCCCATTATCCCGATGGATCAGACAGAACGTGCGCAGTTGCTGCATACTATGGCATTGTCAGCGATCAAACAGGGCGACATTGAAACCGGCAAAGGCCTCTTGCGTGAAGCCGTCAGCACCCATCCGCAGCACTTCGAGCAAGCGGTACGTTCTTTACAAGCTCTCGAAAACGGCTAGTTTCAATGGGTATTTCTACATCAGCAGCGATGTGGTTTCTGCCGTTCGTTTTGCCGATATGTTTTTACGTCGCTTTTACTGATCTAAGCAAAATGCGGATCCCCAATCAGGCCGTGCTGTTGCTAGCCGCGGTATTCGTTGTTGTCGGCCCGTTTGTCCTACCGCTGCCCGCTTATGGAATGGGCTTAATCCGTCTAGGCGTGGTTCTGGTAATCGGCATCATGTTGAACGCTGCCGGCGCAATTGGCGCCGGGGATGCTAAATTTGCGGCAGCGGCGGCACCCTTTATCGCGCCCACCGATTTGCGCTTGTTGCTCGTCATATTTGCCGCCAATTTGCTGGCTGCTTTTGTCACGCACCGGGTGGCGAAATACACACCATTAAGCCAGATCGCACCTGGTTGGAAAAGCTGGGACATGGGGTGGAAATTCCCAATGGGCCTGTCGTTGGGTGGAACCCTGGCTATCTATTTGATGCTGGGTGCCATTTACGGCTCATAACTTAGGGAAATCAGACCAAAATTGGCTATATTCCCTAGAATACAGTCTGCTCCTGCCCTGCTAATGCCACATTGACGGATCATTTTGCCAAACGAACTGATTGCCGGACACCAATGACCCGACCGCATAATAGCACCGAAACTGAGCACAGGCCGAACCGATGAATATGCACACAACCGCCGTCATGTCTCCTCCTACCCCGCGCACACTTGAGGAGATGAAACTGCCGCCTGTGATGATGCGGGATATTTTGCTGAAAACTATTTTCCGCAAGAATATCGAATTGGTAAGCGAATTGTGCAAAGCGGTTTGCCTGCCCAATACTGTGACCCAGGAATTGGTCGATATGGCCCGTGAACAACGACTGCTTGAGGCGACGGGGACGCTCAATGCCAACAGTGGCAACGAAATGGGCTATCAGCTGACCGATCAGGGTAAAGCCCGCGCGCTGGATGCTTTGACCCAGTCTGAATACTTTGGTGCAATGCCAGTCCCATTGGCGGTTTACAAAGAACAAGTCGAACGCCAGTCGATCAGGAATATCCAGATCACCCGCGACCAGTTGACCAGTGCGATGGGGCACCTGATCCTGCCCAATTCTTTATTGGACCAACTCGGGCCTGCTGTCAGCGCCGGGCGCTCTATTTTGATGTATGGCCCTCCGGGAAATGGGAAATCGTCGATCTCAAACGGTATTCGAGATGCATTGGGCGACAAGGTTTATGTACCGCGCGCAATCGAATACGCCGGTCAGGTGATCACAGTATATGATCCAATCGTTCATAATGCGGTGGATGACATTGTCGATGACCCCACTGTTCTACGCCGCGCCAAGCGATTTGATACCCGGTATGTCTGTTGTGAGCGACCTACCGTTGTCACTGGTGGTGAACTGTCGCTAAAAATGCTGGATCTGGTCTATAATCCAACCGCACGGACTTATCAGGCGCCGCTGCAGCTCAAATCTACTGGTGGCATCTTTATCGTTGATGACCTTGGCCGTCAGGAAGAATCCCCGCAGGCCCTGATCAACCGCTGGATTGTTCCTCTTGAGGAAGGCAAAGACATTCTGGGTCTGCAATCTGGTGAAAAATTTGAGGTGCCCTTTGACACGTTGGTGATCTTTTCCACCAACTTCCACCCGAATGAGATTTTTGACCAAGCTGCGTTGCGCCGGATCTTTTTCAAGATCAAAATCGACGGTCCAAATCAGGAAAACTTTCTGAAAATCTTTGCGCTGGTGGCACGCCACAAAGGCATTCCGCTGGACGAGCCAACGCTGATTCACCTTTTGAAAAAGAAATACCCGACAATCGACAACGTCTACGCAAATTACCAACCTACGTTCCTGATCGACCAGATGATTTCGATCTGCGAATTCGAAGGTATTCCCTATCAGATGTCGCCGGACCTGATTGATCGGGCATGGGCCAATATGTTCGTGAAAGACGAAAAAATCGTCAAATGATCGGAGTTGCTGGCTGTGGCCGCATGGGCGCACCCATGTTGCAAGCGTTGCTCTCTGCGGGAATGAACAAGTCAATACCATCGCTATTTTGGCTAAAGATGTCGAAAGTGCGCTGGATGCAGCCCCAGACCGAGCAGATACGACGCTGCCGCGTCTTGTACAAAGTGCTCTCAGAGGCTTGAAACCGCGCGAGGGCTGAACCGTAGGGTGCCTCCGGCGGAAGTATTTTTACGAGAAGAATTAGCAGGAAAAACACTTTAGACTGCTTCGTATGGTTTCTCTGCCCGACATATTTCACGATTGGTTTGCCAGCAAAGGCTGGTCTATCCATCCACATCAGCAAGCCATGTTAGAGCGGGCTGACGATCCCGCCACATTGCTTATTGCGCCCACCGGTGGCGGCAAGACGATGGCCGGCTTTCTGCCGACACTGGCAGATCTGTCGCAAAATCCCCATGACGGGCTGCACACGCTGTATATTTCTCCGCTTAAGGCGTTAGCGGCTGATATCAAACGTAATTTGCGAACCCCTGTTGATGAACTGGACCTGCCAATCCGCATAGAAGATCGTACCGGCGACACTTCGGCCACACGCAAGATACGCCAGCGTGCTGATCCCCCACATATTTTGCTGACTACACCTGAAAGCCTGGCGCTTTTGACCTCCTACGAGGATGCGCCTCGCATGTTCGCCGGGTTGAAACGTGTGGTCGTGGATGAAATCCATGCCCTGGCAGAGAGCAAGCGTGGCGATCAGCTGATGTTGGCGCTGGCAAGGTTGCAAACCCTGTGCCCCGAGCTACGACGCGTTGGTCTGTCTGCCACCGTTGAGGACCCGGACGCCATTGCACATTTGTTGGCACGTCACCCTGATCATTGCGACATTCTGCTGGCTGATCCTGGCCCACCGCCTGATATTTCCATGCTTGAGACCCAAGAAAAACCACCGTGGTCAGGCGGAGGAGCGGCCTATTCGATTCCAGCGGTTCTGGAGCAGATCCGCAAGCACAAAACCACGTTGATTTTTCACAACACCCGCGCACAGGCCGAAATTTATTTTCATAATCTTTGGTTGGCCAACGAAGATGATCTGGCCATTGGCATTCACCACGGCAGTCTGGACCGGCAGCGCCGCGAACGGGTCGAGGCGGCGATGGTACGCGGCGAATTGCGAGCGATTGTCTGCACTGGCAGTCTTGATCTGGGTATCGACTGGGGCGACGTAGATCTTGTGGTTCAGATTGGAGCGCCCAAGAACGTCAAGCGGTTGGTGCAGCGGATCGGACGCGCCAATCACCAGTATAATGCGCCATCCAAAGCCCTTCTGGTGCCCGCCAATCGGTTTGAGGTTGTCGAATGCGTCGCAGCCCTTGAGGCCGTTACAGCAGGCCATCTGGATGGGGAACCGCGTGGGGCAGGACCACGTGATGTATTGTGCCAGCATATTCTGATTACAGCCTGCGCCGGACCGTTTGCGGCGGATGATCTTTACCAAGAAGTCTCAAGCGTAGGGGCCTATTCTGCCCTCAGCCGCAAGGAATTCGACGATTGTCTGAATTTTTGCGCCACAGGAGGCTATGCCCTGCGCGCCTACGACAAATGGCAACGACTGTTGCAACGCGCAGATGGGTTATGGCAGTTGCGTGACCCGCGCAGCACCCAGCGCATTCGCATGAACCTGGGCACCATTCAGGACGCTGATCTGCTCAAAGTGCGTTTACGGCGGAGTCGGGGGGGCAAACCGCTGGGCGAAATCGAAGAGAGTTTTGCAGCATCGCTGACCCCCGGTGATACCTTTCTGATTGGTGGTCAGATTGTGCGCTATGAGGGTCTGCGTGAAATGACAGTCGAAGTCACGCGCCGTGCTGACAAAAAGCCCAAGATCGCCACGTTTTCCGGTACCAAATTTGCTACCTCGACCCAGCTAAGCGCGCGAATTCTGGACATGTTCGCACAGGAAAGTTGGCCGCAACTGCCCGGTCATACCGCCGACTGGTTGGCCCTGCAACGCTCAGTGTCCAGGTTGCCGCAACGGGGCCGGTTGCTGATCGAATCCTTTCCTCATGATGGGCGCGAACACACCTGCGTGTATGGTTTCGCCGGACGCAATGCACAACAGACGCTTGGGTTACTGTTGACCAAGCGGCTTGAGGAACTGGGACTGAATCCGCTGGGATTCGTCGCCACCGACTATGCCACCTTGATTTGGGGGTTGGATGCGCTGACCGACGCAGCGCCGCTTTTTAATTTAGAGGCATTGCGCGATGGGCTTGACGGTTGGCTGGCCGGAAACGCCGTGATGAAACGCAGTTTTCGCGCGGTGGCCACCATTGCGGGATTGATTGAACGTAACACACCTTCGGCGCGCAAATCCGGACGTCAGGCGACATTTTCCTCGGATATTCTCTATGACACTTTGCTAAAATACGACCCGGAACATCTGATGCTGCAAATTACCCGAACCGAAGCATTGCGTGGTCTGGTCGACTTTAGCAGGATCGAAGAAATGACTCGCCGAGTGGGCGGCCGGATTGATCTGGTACGGCTGGATCGTGTGACCCCGCTGGCAGCGCCACTATTTCTTGAGATGGGTAAAGTTCCAGTTGCCGGTGCCGCAGAAGAACGCCTGCTGGCAGAAGAAGCGGACGCGTTGATGCAGGCCGCTGGGATCGCCTAATCTGCATACGGTTTGGCCTTGCAATTTTAGTGCCAATCAGCAACGAAACTATATGGATGGGCATAGCTTCACGCTTGCAGGCGCGCAGTTGATTGCGCTTGGCTCTGGTGCCTTGTGGTGGCCCGACGAGCTGTTGTTTTGCGTGTCAGACCTGCACCTTGGTAAATCCGAACGTATTGCACGACGCGGGGGCAGTGTCCTGCCACCTTATGATACGCGCGACACGCTCAACCGACTGGCGGCTGATCTGGCCTTGACCAATGCGCGCATTGTCGTCTGTCTAGGCGACAGTTTTGACGACATGGGGGCAGCGCGCGCGTTGCCCGAAGAAGAGCGTTTATGGATTTCCCGGCTTCAGGCAGGGCGACGCTGGGTCTGGATTGAAGGAAACCACGATCCAGGGCCTGTTTCCCTTGGCGGTACGCATCTGGCCGAGCTGCCTTTGTCACCATTGACCTTTCGCCACATCGCCCACCCACAAGCCAGTGGCGAAATATCGGGCCATTACCATCCCAAGGCCGAGGTCCGCACCCGCGTTAAAACCATATCCCGCCCGGCGTTTCTTGCCGACAGCGACCGGGTGGTTTTGCCGTCTTATGGAACGTATACTGGGGGGCTGAAATCGAGCGATCCTGCATTAACAACGCTGATGCGACCCGAGGCAGTGGCAGTTTTGACTGGGCGCAATGTTCACGCGGTTCCAATGCCTCGCTAAACGATTCCTATAGCTTCGAGTTCCGGTTTGTGTTTACGGCTGACTGGAACCAGGTCCTGATTAACCATCCGCAAGAAGGTTCGACCGGAATTGCGCTCGGATTGAATTACAGCGCTTCGAGCAACCCAATGTGAACGGTGCGTACAATAGCCTTCGACATTATCCATTTCGTTAATTGCATCCAAAAACCGAAATCGGATAGTGTGGGTGGATTTTATTGTAACGACATCTACAAAATGATCACGAACAGCCAGCCGTAGAATTGGGCCCTCATAATCGCTTGGCAACCGACGGGTTAGACGGGGCTCAACCAACGGTGGTTCGGATTTGGCTGAGGCTTGTGTTGCGAACCTACCATAGGGGGTTTTTTCAAACCCCGGCAATATTCTACGGGCAATGCAAACAGCCAGTGTTATAGCCGCAACACTTTGTAGATAAACAAGGAAACTGGAGCCAACCCAAGCACTTCCGTATTTAAACAAATTCGCCAAAACAAAAAGAATGGGGGTAAATACAACCGACATAAACACAACTTTTATCAAGTCTGACAATACAGGCCGTTGCCTCCCAATCATCCGCTTAACCCATTTTCCGCAGAAACTAGCCAACAGTGTCGAAATGCTGAAAATCAGAAACCAGAATAGAAATCGTTTTGGAAAGTTGCCGATCTCATAGGTGTCAAACGGCCCTGCCGCAGCAGCCATAGCCGAACCAATCACCCAGGTCACCAGGTGAATTTGCGAAAATAACGGCGCAAATATATTTTTTAAGTTACTTAACATGGATGCCAATAGAATCTTAAATCACTAAATTTTATAATCAAATAGCCTAGATGAAGTTTCAATTCAAATTGCATGTACCACAAAACCAGAATAACCATGGTTTTGTGATCAACACTTATAAAGCCTCACCCGGCTTGCAGCCTTAATACTTCAGGCCGTCAGTCCTTCGGGTTCGTCCAACCCGTTCGCCCGGCAAAGAGCCGTCACAGTGTTGGCTAGCAGGCAGGCAATAGTCATCGGTCCAACACCGCCCGGAACCGGACTGATCGCCCCCGCAACCTTTGCGCAGCTGTCAAAATCAACATCTCCAACCAGCCGTGTACCACCTTCGGGTTTTTCGATGCGGTTGATGCCTACATCAATGATCGTCGCACCCGGTTTGATCCAGTCACCCAGTACCATCTGCGGGCGGCCAACCGCCGCAATAACGATATCGGCACGTCGCACCACATCCGGCAAGTCCCGGGTACGGGAATGCGCCATCGTCACCGTGCAGCTATCGCCCAGCAACAATTGCCCCATCGGCTTGCCAACAAGGTTTGATCGCCCGATCACCACGGCATCCAGACCCGACAAAGATCCAAGATGATCACGCAGCAACATTAGACAGCCCAGCGGCGTGCAGGACACCATCGCCCGCTGCCCGGTTGCCAGCAATCCGGCATTGACCACATGTAATCCGTCCACATCTTTGGCCGGGTCGATCTGCGCAACAATATCCCTTTCACTCAAATGATCAGGAACCGGGAATTGCACGAGAATTCCATGTACCGCCGGATCGGCGTTCAACTTGGCAATCAGCTCATAAAGTTCGTCTTTTGAAACATCCATCGGCAGCTTGTGCTCAAAGCTGTTCATGCCGACCTCAGTGGTTTGTTTGCCCTTGGCGCGTACATAAACCTGACTGGCCGGATCCTCTCCTACCAGTACAACAGCCAGACCCGGCGTTAGCCCGTGATCCGCCTTAAGCCTGGCCACATGTTCGGCTACTTTGCCCCTGACGGTTGCGGCAAATGCTTTGCCGTCGATAACAGTCGCGCTCATGTCATTTCCTTTTGTAGTCTGATGGTGTCTCTGTACAAACGGCCCTGCACCAAGGCAGAGCCGTTGGAAAGTTCTTTTTATCGCAGGATCTAAAAAAGTCCTTCGATCTCGCCAATGTCATTCAGCATAATCGATTCCGCGGCCGGTGTGCGTGGCAGGCCCGGCATGGTCATGATCTCACCACAGATCACCACGATAAATCCGGCCCCGGCACTCAACCTCACTTCGCGCACAGGCAGGTCAAACCCGGTCGGCGCACCGCGCCGTGTTGGATCGGTGCTAAATGAATACTGTGTCTTGGCCATGCAGACCGGCAGATTGCCATAGCCCTGATCTTCCCATTGTTTAAGCTGATCCAGGATTTTTTTATCTGCGACCACCGCATCGGCATGGTAGATATTCTTGGCAATGCATTCCATTTTTTCAAACAAGGGCATGTCATCGGGATAGATAGGCGCAAAGTTTGAGGCACCACTATCGGCAATTTCTGCCACACGGGTTGCCAACTCGACCACACCTTCGCCCCCTAGTTCCCAGTGGCGACACAGGATCGCCTCGGATCCTTGTGCTTCGACATAATCGCGGATCGCCTGAACTTCGCCGTCCGTGTCAGTAACGAAATGGTTTATCGCGACAACAACCGGCACCCCAAAGGATTTCAGGTTTCCAATGTGACGGCCAAGGTTGGCACAGCCCTCTTTCACAGCCTCAACGTTCTCTGGCCCCAAATCAGCCCGCGCCACGCCGCCGTTCATTTTCATTGCCCGAACTGTGGCAACCAACACCACGCAATCGGGTGCAAGTCCCGCTTTGCGGCACTTGATGTTCATGAACTTTTCAGCACCCAGATCAGCCCCGAACCCGGCCTCGGTCACTACGTAGTCGGCCAGTTTCAGCGCCGTGGTTGTGGCAATGACCGAATTACAGCCATGCGCGATATTGGCGAACGGACCGCCATGCACAAAGGCCGGGTTGTTTTCCAGCGTCTGCACCAAATTAGGCTGCATCGCGTCTTTAAGCAGCACGGTCATCGCGCCATCAGCTTTGATATCGCGCGCATATACCGGGCTGCGGTCGCGCCGATAGGCAACGATGATCTTGCCCAGACGGTCCTGCAAATCCTTAAGGTTGCTGGCCAGACACAGGCAGGCCATGACCTCTGAAGCAACCGTAATATCAAATCCGGCTTCGCGTGGGAAACCGTTGGCCACACCGCCCAAAGACGCTGTGATTTGGCGCAGGGCGCGGTCGTTCATGTCCACAACACGACGCCACACAACACGGCGGGTGTCGATTTCAAGGGCGTTGCCCCAGTAGATGTGGTTATCGATCATCGCACTGAGCAGGTTATGCGCTGAGGTGATTGCGTGGAAATCCCCGGTGAAATGCAGGTTCATTTCTTCCATCGGAACAACCTGCGCATTACCACCGCCCGCAGCGCCACCTTTCATTCCGAAACACGGACCCAACGACGCTTCGCGAATACACACGGCTGCCTTTTTGCCGATGCGGTTCAGACCATCGCCCAGACCAACAGTCGTGGTGGTCTTTCCTTCGCCCGCCGGAGTCGGATTGATCGCAGTCACAAGGATCAGCTTGCCATTTTTGCGGTCCTGAACAGAGTTGATGAATTCTTGACTAACCTTGGCTTTGTCGTGGCCGTAAGGCAGCAGATCATCGCTTGAAATGCCCAGCTTTGCACCGATCTCTTGAATCGGCTTTTTGTTCGCCGCACGGGCAATTTCAATATCTGACTTAAAACTCATGTTGGAACGGTCCTGCTTGATGACATTTGGAATCCAGCACAGAGGCCGGCTCAGCCGCTTATAACCCGCCAGCCAGCCTCACAACGAGGCGGAATCCGACATTTTGTTTGGCGGATAAGACGTCTGGCCAATTTACCAGATCAATTATCCAAAAATTCTTTACGGAATGAGGGTTGCCGATATCAAGGCGCCCAGGCCCGCTGGTCGGGAACGAACAATTTCATAGTGTCACCCAGCGCAAGCGAGCCAGGCCGTTCAACCCAGGCAGTGACTCCACGCCGGTTTGTAGCAGCCGACTTAAAGGCGGCACCGTGACCCGGTTGTTCAGCCTCGATTTCGCGAGCCGGATAAAGGCAGGGGCGGTTTTCCGTGTCTACGGTCAGTGTCAAACCCGATGGGCCCTGCAATCGCGCAGACGGGGGGACATGGGTAAAATCCGGGATGCCGCGCAGTATTAACGTTGCTCCCAAAAGCCCGGGATCAAGTGTATCAAGGTCCATTTCAGCAGCAATCGCGTCGAGTTGTTCTGCCGACAGGATGGTCAATTGCCGTACATTCCGAATTTCGGTGCCTTCAGTGTATAGATTGCGAACCCTGACACAGGAGGCGCGGTTTACACCCGCATGGCGCGCGCCTGCCTGACCGCCAAAATCCAGATCAATCTGGTCTGCAGAGCTGGACCTGATAGTCTCGGTTTCACCCGGTACATGACCCAGCCAGACCACTTCACCTGTAAATTCGGTCTTTCTTAATGTCGGCATGCAACCCGTCCGCTTGTTTTGATTTCCAATTCTGGTCGCAAGCTACAGATTTTCACGCAGGATGCCAGCAACATGCAATACGACAAGAAAAGAGGCGAGCCGTTTGGCCCGCCTCAATCAGATTTCAACCTAGCGCGATTCTCAAGAAGATGGTTCGGGCTCTAGTCCGCCGTCGGGCGACGATTTACGTGGTTTGGTTTTTGGGATCGCCGTAACGCTTGGCGCATTGCCTTCGTCCGGTGTGTCTGCGTCATCGTCATCCACCTGTGGCGGATCGCCTTTCATGACGCGCTTGATCTCTTCTCCAGTCAGGGTTTCGTATTCCAACAACCCTTGTGCCAAACGTTCCCATTCTTCGGTCTGGTCGGTCAGAATTTTATGGGCAGTGTCATAGCCTTCATCGATAAAGCGTTTCACTTCTTCCTCAACCAGCTCTTTGGTATGCGCCGAAATTGACAGGGAACCGCCGCCGCCGCCCATATAGCCTTCGTGGGCCTGCTGATAATCGATGTTGCCGACTTTGTCGGACATGCCCCATCGCATCACCATGGCCCGCGCCAAGGTACTGGCCTGCTGAATATCTCCAGCCGGACCATTGGAGACACCGTCCGGGCCCCATTTGATGATTTCTGCAGCTTTGCCCGCCATCGTCATCGCAATGTTGTGTTCGCACTGATCGCGATGCCAGTTCAGGCGGTCAATTTCCGGCAGTGAAACCACCATACCCAACGCACCACCCCGCGGAATGATCGTTGCTTTGTAGACCGGATCGCATTTATCCAGCGCCAGCCCGACGACCGCATGACCAGCTTCGTGATAGGCAGTGTGCTCTTTCTGGTCCTTAGTCAGGACCATACTGCGACGCTCTGCACCCATCATCACCTTGTCTTTGGCACTCTCAAATTCATCCATTGTGATGAACCGACGTCCAAGACGCGCAGCCATCAACGCGGCCTCGTTCACCAGATTCGCCAGATCGGCACCCGAGAAACCGGGCGTACCGCGCGCAATGATGCGCAGATCGACATCGGGACCAAGCGGCGTTTTACGCGCGTGAACGCCCAAAATCTTTTCGCGGCCTTTGATATCAGGATTGGCGACATTGACCTGACGGTCAAATCGGCCTGGACGCAGCAAGGCCGGGTCAAGAACGTCTTTGCGGTTGGTCGCGGCCAGAATGATGACGCCTTCATTGGCCTCAAACCCGTCCATTTCCACCAGCAATTGGTTCAGTGTCTGTTCACGTTCATCATTACCGCCGCCATACCCGGCACCCCGATGACGACCGACCGCGTCAATTTCATCGATGAACACGATACAGGGCGCATTCTTTTTGGCCTGCTCAAACATGTCGCGCACACGGGATGCACCAACACCAACAAACATTTCAACAAAATCAGAACCAGAGATTGTAAAGAACGGCACACCCGCCTCGCCCGCAATCGCACGCGCCAGCAGGGTTTTACCGGTGCCCGGAGGACCGACCAGCAATGCGCCTTTTGGGATCTTCCCGCCAAGACGGCTGAATTTCTGCGGGTTGCGCAAAAATTCCACGATCTCTTCAAGCTCTTCCTTGGCCTCGTCAATGCCGGCAACATCGTCAAACGTCACCCGTCCATGTTTCTCGGTCAGCATCTTGGCCTTGGACTTGCCAAAGCCCATCGCGCCACCTTTGCCACCACCTTGCATCCGGTTCATGAAATAAACCCAGACACCGATCAGCAACAGGAACGGCAACAATGTAATAAGGAACGACTGGAAACCGGATTGTTGCTGTTTTTCAGCCCGTACCGGGACGTTGTTTTCGATCAACAGCGCGGTAACTTCTGCATCGTCAGGTTTGATGGCTATATAGTCAACTCCATCAGCACTTTTGAACCTGATCTGTTCGCCGTCCAGTGTAACCTGATTAACGCCGCCATCCTGCACAGAGCTTACAAACTCGGAAAAGCTTATCTCGCGACTTTGCAGCGACCCGCTGGATCCGCTGAACAGATTGAACAAGGCCCAGACCAATAAGAACAGAACGACCCAAAACGCGATATTGCGTGCATTGCCCAAATGAAATCTCCATTAATTTGGTGATCGTTTATACCACGACCGATTGTTCTATATAAGATAGAGATCAAATCGTCAGCTTCAATACGATAAAATAGACGAAAAAAATCCTTCGGTGCCGTCGATCAGGTCAAACTCGCATTCGGCGTTCATGCCTGCGAACGGAGCAGCCAATAAATCATCGCCCCTCCACACGGAAGGTGAGGCAATCAATGCCGCCTCTGGGCGCGCCATATCTCGCCAATCAGGACACCGCTCCAACCCATTTTGACCAAGTGCACGCAGCTCGCAGTTGTCAAACGTCGCACCTGACAATTTCCAACGCCGATCCCAAACTTCTTTAGAATCACATCTTGTTTCACGTACCGCGTTGAATTCACGACACACCCAGATATCTTGCCTAAACGGCAACACATGGCACCCGCCCAACGTGGCAGCGCGACTCTCGCGTATGGCGTCCAGTGCCTTGAGCACCGGCGCGCGTCGTGGCGGATAGTCAGAAGCGCTGATCCAGGAAACTATCGCAACCAACAACCGACGTGCCGTTTCGTCTGGCAAAAGCTGGAATTTGCGCCGGTCAAGGACAACATTTCCTCCATCAACGCAGGCGCATTCGCGCGCGGCCTGAAAGCTATACCAGTCTAGCGCGGACCGGGCACTAGCCATGTTTTGCGCGATATCACCTAGAGATTCCGCCGTGATTCCAAGAGGTTCAAGAAGATCAAGAACTTGTCGCGCCTTGATGCGATCATATTTCAGATCCTCGTTCGACGGATCTTCAACCCAGGTTACACCGTGTTGGATCAGATAGTCACGAAGCTGGCTGCGTGTCAGCCCCATCATCGGACGTAAAATGGTAATACCGTCAAACACCCGCCGCGACGGAATGCCCGCCAACCCATCTACGCCTGCCGAACGGCCAAGCCGCATGAGCACAGTTTCAGCCTGATCGTCCGCTGTATGACCCAATACCAATGTGGAAATATTGTTGGCTTTCGCCCAATCGCCTAGCAACTGATAGCGGGCTTGGCGCGCTTGGTCCTGCAGATTGCCGCTACCGTCCCAGTCGTTCCATCGCAATGTCGAATGCGCAATACCAAGGGATGCCGCGAATCTTCCCACGGCCATTGCCTCATCCGCCGATTCTGCGCGCAAGCCATGATCAACGGTGGCAGCGAATAATTGTATATCGTCTGCATCAAAACAGCGTGACAGAATGTGCAACAAGGCGACGGAATCGCCTCCGCCTGATACTGCTACGCCCAAACGAGCGCCCGGAACTGACCCTACTTGTGCACGAACAATTGACAGGATGTCAGCGTCAGATTGGATCAATTGCATCCCAAAGCTGTCATTTCGCTTTGCGCACGGGTCACCGCATCGGCAATAGGAAATCGCACAGCGACCTCGCCCAAGGTTACACAAGCCTGATCCGTTTGCCCCAAACGCCCCAAGGCTGCGCCCAGCTCAAACAGCGCATTGGCAGCATCGGGACCAGTTTCATTGCTGACAAAACCAGCAAGATAAGCACGTGCCGCTTCGCGTGTATCGCCAAGACCCTCCAGCGCATGCCCGCGATTGATCTCGGCTTGCGCAGCCAACGGACTGCCGGGATAGGCCACGTTGAATTGTGCGAACAGATCCGCCGCTTTGCCATAATCTTTACCACTCAGTGCCTGCTCGGCGATCTTGAAATCGGCATCTTCGCCCATCGCCAACTCGCCCTGCCCGTCGCCAGTTGCAGGGACAATCGGTCCGCCATCAATCGGGGTGTCGGTATCGCCGCCTAAAGTGGTGGTTTCACCCAGAATACTGACATCTCCGCCTTCAAGTTCAACCAGCCGAAACTCAAGATCGCCAATCCGGTTGGTACCATCCGTCACAATCCGGTTAACCCGATGCTCAAGCTGCTCAGTCTTCGAAGTCAGGCTTTTAAGCGCGGCCTCGATCGCATCGATCTTTTTCAGTGTACTGGCGGCTGGCAAGCTGGTGCTCACACCGCCTGTGGTCGACAGTTCAGTTTTTAGCCTCTGAACTTCGACATACAGAACCGTCAGTTCCTGCCGGATGTCGGCCAAGGTTTGCTTATCCTGTGCCATCACGCCCCCAGGACCAACTACCAAAAGCGCCAACAGCGCCCATACTGCGATGCGCATTACTTTACCCCATTAGATTACTGGCCAGAACAGTGACGGCCCTGCGGTTCTTGGAATAGCAAGTTTCATTGCTGCAAATCTCAAGCGGACGTTCTTTGCCATAGCTGACCACCTGCAGTCGGTTGCCTGCGACGCCACGCGAAATCAAAAATTCGCGAACCGCGTCAGCGCGGCGTGCGCCCAGCCCAATATTGTACTCGCGGGTGCCCTGTTCGTCGGCATGCCCTTCGATGATTGCTTTGTAATCGGTGTTCAGCGACATCCAATCCGCCTGCGCCACCAATACGACACGGGCTTGGTCTGTCAGTGTTGCCTGATCGACCGGAAACAACACCCGATCCCCGACTGCCTGCTGGAAATACGCAGGCGAAGTCTGATCCGAGACCAGTCCCCCGTCAGGATTGTTCAGACCACCCGAATTACCGCCAAAACCACCAGTCGAGTTGGTACATCCCGCAATGCCCAGCACCAGACCAATCACCAAGATCCTGCTCAGAATACTCATACCTGTTGCCTCTCATTTTTCACTTATTATTCTACTTATGTATCATACCTGCCCAGAGTTGTGAACGTACGCAGGTTTTCTATTCCTATTTCTGTAATGGCGACCACGCCGGGTCAGACGCGCCTTCGGGGGTACGGACCGGTCGCAGGTTTCGCCCTGTGATATCCACCGAATAAAGGGATGCCCGACCATCGGCACCTTGTGACTCTCGGGTGAACATGATGACACGCCCATTAGGGGCCCAAGTCGGCCCTTCATCCAGGAACGACGCCGTCAGTAGCCGCTCTTCGCTGCCGTCCACCCGCATGACCCCGATGTGAAAACGGCCTTTGCTTTGTTTGGTAAAGGCAATCAAATCACCACGCGGGGACCAGACCGGCGTGCCATAGCGGCCCTGCCCGAAACTTATGCGCCGCGCCTCACCACCATCAGCGCTCATGATATAAAGCTGCTGCGTGCCAGACCGGTCGCTTTCAAATACGATTTCTTTACCGTCCGGCGAATAACTAGGCGCTGTGTCTATCGACGTCGAATTGGTCAGGCGTTTGCTTTTGCCACCGTTAATGTCGAGCGTGTAAATATCGGTGGTGCCACCTTTATACAGCGAATACACCACAGTGCGCCCGTCAGGTGCAAACCGAGGGGCAAAGCTCATTGTGCCATCTTGTTGCTCAAGCACCTTGCGCTTTACCTTGCCTACATCCAGCACATAAATGCGCGGGAACCCGGATTCATATGATGTGTAAAGCACCCTGTCGCCGGTCGGAGAGAACCGCGGCGCCAGCACGATAGACGCGCTATCGGTCAGGTATTGCACATTGGCCCCGTCATAATCCATGATCGCCAACCGCTTGTGGCGGTCATCCTTAGGGCCAGTTTCCGAAACAAAGACAACCCGGCTGTCAAAATAGCTGCCTTCTCCGGTGATCCGACTATAGACCACATCAGCCACTTTATGCGCCATTCGACGCCATCCGTCGGTATCTCCGACAAATTGCAACCCAGTGCCAAGCTCGTCGCCAGAAAACACATCGTAAATGCGGAATTGTACGGTCAGACGGCTGCCCGACACTTTAACAGATCCGGTAATCAGAGCCTGCGCATTGATCGC
>PIVL01000056.1 GCA_003354145.1 Paracoccaceae bacterium | reverse complement strand
GTGTTGGACGGGGCTGTGCGCACTTGCAAAGCCCTAAAGGCACATGGTGCAAGACACTTTGTGCTGATCGATTCCATTTCGAACCGTCGCGCGCCCACGGCTGGCCGCGCGGCTGAGGCTGAGCAGATGGATAAAGCCGAATGGGAGGCCTATCGCGACCGCATAGTCACTGTGGCCAGAATGGGCGCTGAAGAATACGGTCTGATCCCGGAACTTCATCCTCATGCGGGCGGGTTCATGGATTTCGAACCCGAGATCGAACGTATCCTGTCCGAAGTAGATCCCGATACGCTTAAGCTTTGCCTTGATACCGGCCACTGCACTTACGCGGGCTTTGACCCGGTTGCATTCATGAAGCGACATATTGAACGGATTACGTATGTTCATTTCAAAGATACCGATGCCAAGGTGAGGGCTGAGGTCATTGCCAACCGCACCGGGTTCTATGACGCCTGTGGTCAGGGAATATTCTGCAACCTTGGCGACGGCGAAGTGGACTTTCTCAAAGTGCGGCAGCTGCTGCTGGACGCTCAGTTTGAGGGCTGGTGTACAGTTGAGCAGGATTGCGATCCACTGCTGGATCCCGATCCGTTGGCCGACGCGCGATTGAACAGAGAATATCTTGAATCCATTGGTTTTAATTGAAGGTTGCTGATATGGCAAAGTTGAAATGGGGTATGATCGGTGGCGGCGAAGGCAGTCAAATCGGGCCCGCGCATCGTCTCGGCGCGCAAGCTGATGGGCTATTTGAGTTCACCGCAGGTGCGTTGGATCATCGTGCCGAAGTAGGCAAAGAATATGCCCAGCGTTTAGGCGTGGCAGCAGATCGCGCCTATGGTGATTGGCAAGAGATGCTAGCCGGAGAAAAGGACCGCGAAGACCGGGTGGATCTGGTTACTGTTGCAACTCCGAACTCCACTCATTTTGAGATCACAAAATCCTTCCTGGAGGCTGGTTTCAACGTGCTGTGCGAAAAGCCGATGACCGTAAGCGTTGACGAAGGCGAAGAAATTGTCCGCGTGGCCGAAGCCTCGGGCAAGATTTGTGCCGTGAACTACTGTTACTCGGCCTATCCGATGATCCGCCAGGCCCGCGCAATGGTGCGCGCTGGTGAGATTGGCAAAGTGCGATTGGTTGTGACGAACTTCAGCCATGGTCACCACGGCGACGCAGGCGATGCGAACAATCCTCGTGTCCGCTGGCGCTATGATCCGGCTATGGCTGGTGTTTCAGGGCAGTTTGCGGATTGCGGTATCCATGCGATGCACATGGCCAGCTTCATTTGTAATGACGAGGTCGAGAAGCTATCTGCCGATTTCGCGTCAACCATTTCAAGCCGCGAGTTGGAAGACGACGCGATGATCAACTTCCGTATGTCAGGCGGAACTGTTGGGCGGCTGTGGACTTCCTCTATTGCCATCGGACGACAACACGGCTTTGATATCCAGGTTTTTGGCGAAACCGGTGGGCTTCGCTGGGCCTCTGAACAACCCAATCAGTTGATCTATACGCCTGTGGGCGGGCGCACTCAGATCATCGAAAAGGGCGAAAGTGGGCTGCATGATGACGCGCAACGACTGTCCCGCGTGTCAATTGCACATCCCGAAGGCTTCCCCCTGGCCGTCGCAAACATCTATTGCGATTTGGCCGATGCGATTCGCGGCGTGCCCAGAGATGGCTTGCCAAACGCGTCCGACGGCGTACGGTCCTTGGCTGCGGTTCACGCGGCAGTGGCTTCGGCCAAAGATGGCGGTGCCTGGCTGGACGCGCGCCCGCCGATGTTTCGTTAACAATAACCGCGCTTCGGCGCGGTTTCTATGCTTTGAGAGGCCGTAAGGTTCCGCGTTCAACGATAGTACAGCCAAAGATCCGCGCCTCGGGATAGCGGTCAGGTTCTTCCAGCATGGCCACCATCAATTCTAGCGTCGATGAGACGATCTGTCGGATCGGCTGTCTAATGGTCGTGAGATTGATATTTTCCCACCCGGCCATCTCCATGTCATTCAATCCGATGATCCCAATGTCTCCGGGTACACTCAGATTGTTTCCTTCAATCGCCGAAAGCGCTCCGATTGAGAGTACGTCGTCACCGCAGAAATAGGCTTGGGCCGACCTGCCTGTTAGCAACCGCAACATCTCTCGGCGCCCAGCGTCAAAGGAATAGGCGTCCGCGAAAGAATAGCTGACAGCGACGTCGGAATGACCCTCAAGTTCGCTCATGAAACCTTGCAGTCGGTCCTGAGTCGAGGTCGCAGTCTCTGGTCCGCCAAGAAAGCCGACATGTCGGTACCCGCGATCAACCAAGGTGCGCGCTGCCATACGTCCACATTCAACGTTGTCGATGCCGACCACATGCACTTGCGGCGCGCTTGTGGGCCGACCGAATGAATGAACAACAGGCACCCCCGCGTCGCGGAACGCCTTGGCAAAACCCGGGGGCAGCGTGGATGAAGCAACAACAACGCCATCGACAGAATACTGCTGCAGCATCCGGACCGAATTCGCAGGTTCAGTTTCATCGGTCAGATTGACCAGCAAGGGGCGAAGACCCTTATCTTGAAGCGCGCGGGTAAAGAGATCAAAGACTTCAAGAAAGATAGGGTTATGGAAGTTGTTCAACACCAGACCGATCAGTTTCGTGCGGCCAGTCGTCAAGCTTGAGGCGAGCGCATTCGGGCTATATCCGAGCTTGGTCGCTGCTTTTTCCACGCGGCGACGCATCTTAGCTGAGACTGAAGCCCCATCAGTAAATGTACGGGAGACCGCAGAACGGGATACCCCGGCCAATTCCGCGACTTCTTTAAGCGTAGCATTCAAAACGATGTTCTCCCAGCCATCAGGCTACCAAGCGACGGTGGCGCTCATACCAATTATACCAATTGCGGGCAATAACCGGCAAACAGGCCCATCACCAGCGGCCCGACACTGAACGCTTGCTTTGGGTTTGCATGACGCGGGCAACATTAATCGCCGCCATTATTGGTCTGGTCGGCATTTTCGGGCCATTCACTTAAGAATAACTTCCAAAAAGCAAACCCACCAAGTGCACCGAAAATCACGCCCCAAAAGGGGCTTGCCGTCAAAAACTCGAAAATGCCCCAAGTGAAACAAACCGCTACCAATAGAATGCGGCGCCACATGGGTAAGAAAAACGGTACTTGCAAATCAAAAAAGCCCATTCACACTCTCCCTTGACGAGCAATGAAGACCCGCAAATCTGCGGGCGCCCGATTTAGTTTGCTTGTTGTCACGTAGCGCTTTCTTCGTATTCCGGTTGGGTCTTGGCGCCGGTGATATAGGCAACCACGTCTTGACCATCTGTTTCCTCTTTCTTGAGATTGGCGCAGATACGCCCCCGACGGAACACGATGATCCGATCCACCAAATCCATCACCTGCCGCATGTTGTGACTAACCAGGATAAGCGGTTCACCCTGTTCTTTCAGCGTGCGGATGATGTTCTCAACCTGCCCAGTTTCCTGAACTCCCAACGCTGCCGTAGGTTCGTCCATGATGGTGAGCCGAGAGTGGAAAGTCGCCGTGCGCGCAATGGCAACGCATTGCCGCTGGCCACCCGACATATTTTGTATGGTGTTGCGGATGTTGGGAATCTTCACCCCAGTTTTTTCGAGACCGGCCATCGTTGCCTTGCGCATTCCCTTGTAGTCGAGAATGCGGAAAGGTCCGAGCCAATCTGCAAAGGTTTTTTCGCGACCCAGAAAAAGATTGTCCGGAACGTCGAGGTCGTCGGCAAGTGCCAGCGTCTGAAACACGGTTTCAATCCCGGCCTCGCGCGCATCTAGCGGGCCGGCGAAGTTTACTTCTTCGCCGTAAAGCCAGACATTGCCGCTCGTTCGTTGTTCCACACCAGTAATCTGACGTACGAATGTGGATTTGCCGGCACCGTTGTCGCCCATGATGGCAACATGCTCACCCTTCTTCATCTCGAAATTGGCGCTCTGCAGCGCATGGACCCCGCCGTAATGCTTGGTTAGGGCTTGGGTTCTTAGAACAACATTGTCGCTCATTTTGTAATCTCCTGACTTAAGCGCGGTTGCGCTGGCGGTACTGGTCCAGGATCACTGCCGCGATGATAATCCCGCCCATGGCCATTAGCTGATATGAACCGTCCAGTTTGACGAAGGTAAAGCCGGAACGAATAACACCGAGCACCATGGCGCCCAGGACGGTGCCAATTATCGAACCGCGGCCGCCTGTTAAACTGATGCCACCGATGACGGCCATGGCGATGGCGAAGAGTTCGTAGAACTCCCCCATGCCTGCCTGTGCCGTTGAGGCTTTCGCGCTCAGGACGACCCCCGCGAATGCCGCAAGCATGGAAGCCACCATGTAGACCAAAACCTTGTGCCGTCTAACGTTGATCCCCGACATCCGCGCGGCTTCTTCGTTCGAGCCAATCGCGTAAGTGTGTTTGCCGTAGACCGTATAGCGAAGGATCAAGTGGAAGATCGCCGCCAGTGACAAAAACCAGACAACCGGCATCATACCCGAGCCAATGAATTTGTAGCTCTCTGTTGGAAAGGAAACCGGCCGACCTCCTGACCACCATAACGCGATACCTCGGAGGATCAGGAACATGCCAAGTGTCGCGATAAATGGTGGGATGCGGAAATAGGCGATAAATGTTCCGTTTATGGCCCCGATCATGGCCCCGAATGTAAGCCCAACGATTATGGGCACAAGCACCGGTAAGTCCATGGCCCAGACGCCAAAAAGCGCCTTGGGGTTCGGGTTTCCGTTTACCAGTTCTGTCTGTCCGAAACTCATCGCGATCATCGCTGTTGCGGCGACGAGCGGACCGGAACTAAGGTCGATGCCAGCTGTGATGATCACCTGAGACACGCCGAGCGCGATGATCCCGATGATCGACACCTGCAGGATGATAATCTTGAGCCGCGCTTCGTTGAAAATTGTGTCGAAACGGCCGCGCGTATCAAAGAGAAAGCTCTGGTCGTTCATATATGGCAGAATCTGCCCTAAAATCTCAAAGATTACGATGATAATAATCAGCGCGAGTAGGATGTTCATTTCATTGGGCCAAGACCGTTTGGTCGTGTCAAATGTTAGCCCACCTGTGCCGTGGCTGGTATCTGCCATTGAGGACGTCCCTCTGTTAAGCGTTTGTAAGAGTACGGGACGGCATCGGTGACGCCGTCCCGTGGCTTCAGATTAAAACCAAACTTAGTTTTTGCTCAGGAATTCGTCCATATTGGCCGGTGTGACCAGTTTGAACGGAATGTAGACTTTCTGGTCTACCGTCTCGCCAGCGGCCAGTGCGAGTGCCGCGTTGACAGAACCGCTGCCCTGACCATACGCATCCTGAAAAACAGTTACGTCATAGTCGCCAGCTTGCATTGAAAGCAAAGCGTCCTGGCTGGCGTCAACGCCACCGACCTGAACGACAGCCATGTCTATGCCCGCAGCTTTCATGGCCTGGATTGCGCCAATGGCCATTTCGTCATTGTTGGCAAGGACGAAGTCAAATGGCTCACCGGATGACATCCAGTTGGTCATAAGATCCTGCGCTTCGTCGCGCGACCAATTTGCGGTCTGCTCGTCGATCAGCGTCATGAAGCTACACATGTCGATGCCGATGATGTCATGCACATCCTTGGAACGCTGCACAGCGGCCTGGTTGGACAGCTGACCGTTCATCAGGTAACCTGTTGCGCCGCCGGCTTTGCCGTCAGCACGCAGGTTGTTACAGACCTGGAACGCCGACAATGTGCCGGATTCGATTTCATTCGATGCCACGAACGCCTGCGTCGCCGGCAATTCGTTCACGTTGTCAGGCTCGCGGTTGACGAAAACCAGCGGCGTATTGCCGGCAGCTTCGGTAATAGCGGCGCCAGCCGATGTGTCGACGATGTTCACGATAATCGCGTCAACGCCCGATGCGACAAAGTTTTTCACCTGGTCGATTTGTTTGGCCAGGTCGTCAGACGCATCTTCCATCTGCAGTGTTACACCATCCAGGCTGTCCGCGTGTTCGGTCATACCGTTGCGCATGACGGTCAGCCAGTTGTCGTCAAACCGTGAAATCGTCGCTCCGATTTCTTGCGCCATCGCCGATGTGCCCATCAAGGCGACAAGACCTGTTGAAAGTAGAATATTTTTCATGTGTTCTCTCCTGTTGAAGGTGCCGGCACACCCTGATTTTAATTGCCGGGGCCCTTTGGGGCGCGGAATTCACCAAAACTGGATCAGGCAGCCTCCGCCGCCAAACCGGATTCAATGAAATGAACTGATCTCGAAAGCTCCAGTTCAGGATCTGCGAAGTTATGAACGTCCGTTGAGAACGCCTCGAACGAAATTGGTCTGTCATAGCCATCCGCGATCAGCCGTCGAATTTGATTGATGTTTTGCAGCCGGTCTCGTTCATCAACAAGCATCCGGTCTTCGTCTCGCATCTGACACGGTGTCAGGTTTGAATTTACCACACCGGATATATGCACGATGCCCGTATGTGCCGCACAATAATCCTCTTCACCCGCGAGAACGTGGTGAAATGTGTCATGGACCAGTTTAAATTGATCGGTTGCATTTAGTGCCTCGATCTCATCAACAATCTCTGCTTTGAACCTTAAAGAACTGGTCCGAAAGCCAAGCGGTTCTATCAGCCCAACGAGGCCATATTCCTCTAATCTGGGCTGCAAACCTTGCAAGGCAACACGCAGATCGGCACGGCGTTGAATGGGCTCTGTCCTCACTCCATCATTGCGTGGAATAAGGCTGATCGCTTCCGCTCCGCAGGCCACAGCAATTTGCATAAGCGCGGTGGCCTCTAGGTCTTTTTGCGTCGACCAATCATTAAACATCTTCACTTCAGCTAACGCAAGAATCCGCAATCCCTTGGTGCGCGCAATTGCCCCCGCTTGTTCCGGGTCAAGCCCGTCAAACAGCGGTGCTGACAAGTCGTTGCGAAGTTCAATGCCCTCGGCACGCAGTGTGGAAGCAACCTCAAGCAGCCCCTTAAAAGAGGTTCGCGCAACAGTCATATGGTTTATAGCCAGCAGGATCTGTGATGCCTCCCAAAGTCGAACACGAGCATCCGCATCGGGATCTCGTATCAAAGTCATGCAACTAAATTGGTATTGAAGTCAACGGATTTTTGCAACCGGATGCAAAATCAAAACTTGGGCAATTTCCGGTATCGCATGTTGCAGCTCACCCAAAGTGGTTTACTTTTGCTCTACCCCACCAATGACATGACCGTTGTTCAGGCACTTCTGGTTCTTTAGGGCAGCCGTGATATACGATCTCCTTTCAACAAGGTTGGTGACAGAATGATGAAACAGGATTTTTTTGACCTTGAAATCGAGACTTCGGGCAAATCGTTGGTCGATATCAGTAACCTGGTTCAGATTGAAGTGACACAGCGCGGGTTTCAGGCAGGCCTCCTCACGATCTGGAGCACCCATACCGGTGCTTCCCTTCTTGTGCAGGCCAACGCAGATCAAGATGTTGTCGCAGACATCGAAGCTTTCTTTGAAGACCTGGTTCCGATGAGACCGGGGAAATTTCGACACAAACCGGAGGAAGCAGACAATGCCCCTTCGCATCTTCGCGCACTACTGACTCAAACTCAGATTTCTGTCCCAGTTGAGCACGGGAAAATGCCCCTTGGCAAAGTGCAGAGCCTTTATCTGTTTGAACACCGGCAAGCAAACAAGACGCGCCGGTTGAGAATGCATTTCTTGGGAGAATGAAACGAGCGTCGCTTGGGGGTATTGTCAGATTGAACTTATAAAGCCGACTCTGCCGCTCGAATCTTTTAACAGGTTGGGTAAGCCCCTATTTTTGATTGGCTTTCGCGAAACGTCACAAATTGAAACCAGCCCGAGATCCGCGTAAAGCTATAGAAGTCGAACTTAGTCTGACAATAAGATACAAATTGTAATCTCAGGTCACGGCTGCTGATTTGCTGCTATCTCATCAAGATGCAGAGCAAATTCCTGAAAATTGAGCCCCTCAACCAAAGCTCGAGCAAAGTAGGCTTGCTGCGTTTCGGGCGCGAGCCCACCTTTTGGTGGATCGCGGTCTAGGTTGGTTGGGAATGAATACCCTTCTGCGGTCGCAGCAATGGCAGCGCTCAATTCAGAGAAATTCAGCGTGTTGTTTTTTTGTGCCTCAACCGCCCAAGGGAAAAGTAATTTGCACATCTTGCTGCGGTCTGGGGCTTCCATCGCGCGGCCAAAAGCCGATGAAACCTGCAGTAAGTTTACCATGCGGTGAATATCCTTACTCGTGTTGGCTCCGGCAGCATGGAAGAGTGCCGGATTGAAAAAAACCGCATCACCTTTCGCGAGCGGAAGTTGAATATGCTCTTCTTCAAACACGGCACGGAATTCATCAAGGCGCCACGCGACATACCCCGGACGGTAGGCTTGTGAGAAAGGCAGTAACTTTGTCGGACCACTTTCTAATGGCATATCGCAATGGGCAATCGCGCCCTGTAGCGTCAACGCTGGCGACAAATCGTGTACGTGCGCAGGGTAGATTGCGCTGATCTCAGCGGTCTGAAATCCTAGGTGATAATCGCGATGCGCAAGCTGCGCGGCCCCACCCGGATGCACCTGATTGACTTGGGCCGTCATCTGATAGTTCGGACCCAACCAAGCTTCGCATACGGCAGCAATAGATGTGTTTGCAAAATACCTAAGAAATACTTCGGGTGCTGCTTCGCAAAGCTTTTGTAGTGAGTTCCAAATGCGGTCATTTGCCCCCGACGCCGCAAAATGATCACTGCCGCCGCCGTTGGCCAGTTTTTCAGCCGCGATGATTGAGTCATATGTCGCGGTCGCTTCGTCCAGCACCTCGGTCTTGGGATAAGCACCAAGTAACGCCACCACGCCAGCCCCAGACATCAACACCTGTGCCCATTCGCTAAGAATTTCCTGACGGGAAATCGGGTGTTCAAGTGATGATCGCAACTTTGACATATCGTAAATTGGGACGTTGTTTTGCACGTCGGACGCATAGGGTACGGTATCGCGCTGAACCGTTTGCGCAATCAATGCTTTGAATTCGTTCAAGTCGCATGTTTCTGGTGCAAAATACGCAGTGTTATTCTTGTCATAGTCTATCATGGTAAGCCCCTTGCCATTTTCGGAATTTGTTTGCCGAAAATCAAACTTGCGGTCTCACCAGAGAATGTTCCGCCAATGAACAGACGCCATTGAGATGGGGTTGTCATGTCTGGATGGTGCCTGTTTGGCAAGGTGAATCTACCCGAATATTTCTTTGAACTGTTGGATACATTCCCTGAACCCTGCTTCAAAATCGCCATTTCCCGGATGGTAGACACTCTCAAATGAGATCACACCCTCATAACCATCCCTCACTAATGCTTCAGCAATGGGTGCAAATAATGGGGCTAGCTGGCCTTCACCCATGCGACGCACCTCTAGAGTGGCACGGGGGGTGTCTACTTGCACATCCTTGATGTGAATATGCCCAAGATAGCCGCCCCGTACCTCATCGTAACCTTCCGGATATGCCCGCTCATGGCACCAGCAATTGTTGGCTGGATCCCAAAGCACTTTCAGGGCGTCCTTGGCATCCAGTTCATCAATCAATTTTCGGGCAGTGTAGTTTGAATTCACCATCGTTCCGTTGCCGGTTTCAACGGCAAGCATCACGCCCTCTGAACGAGCCAGTTCGACGGCAGGTGCAATCATTGGGGCCATTGTATCCCACGCGCCATGAGCGACATTCCACGTCTCTGCGCCGTTGTGACCCCAAAGAATTTGCTCCTTCTTTTGAGTCATGATCCGCACCAGCGGCGAACCCACTATGTGGGCCATATCGATGACCCGCTTCAGCGCATCCATGTGCTTGCTGTGCGTTTCATCGCCAGGACGGTTCGCCGTCGTGGTGCCCGCAAAGATATGACGGGACAGGCACGATACCGGTTTGCCCCGGTCACGTAGAAGAAGATCGATTTCTTTGATCTCTGACGCAGTAAGATCACCGACTTCCGTGTCGCCAACGAATTGCAACTCCGCATACTCGAGATCAAACTCATCCATAACATCAACTGCATGTTTCAAATCACGGCTGATACCGTCGCATATTACGCCGAGCTTCACGGCCGTGCTCCCGTTCTATGTAGTTCGGCCCCGACAATATCTTCGATGACACGGGTGCATGCCCAGTTGTCGCCGTCAGGGTATTTTGATTTACCGGCATGAAATATTTGCATGGCGCTAGAGGCTGTATGCATGGGAACTTCCAGTTGCTCAGCCAGGTTCAACGCGATCGTCAGGTCTTTGTGCATCGTATTGATGTTGCTGCCAGTGCCTGCAAATCTTCGGTCGATTATATTCTCCAGTGCGGTATTCGCTACGCCGCACCCGGCACCAGATGTTGAGATGACGTTGAACAGGTGTTCCCCACTTATACCTGCTTTGGCGGCAAGAACCGCAGCCTCGAAAGTAGCAGAAAAGATCGAACCGATGAGCGACTGCAAGCACGCTTTCATCGTCTGGCCCTCGCCGCCAGTTTGGCCAATGCGGTGGATGGTTGCAGAAACAGCCTCCATCACCGTCTGAAATTCATCAAGAACGGGGTCAGGTGCGGCTGCCATCATTGTCAGATTTCCACTTTGAGCCCCGGGAAACCCTCCCGATACTGGCGCATCGATCAAGTGAATGCCGGAGCCATGCATCGCTTTGGCAATATACTTCGCTTCTGAAGGTTTTATTGTTGCTGTCAAGATCACAGCTGCGCCCTTGGCCATATGCGAGATCAGACCATCGCAGCCCAAAATTACGTCTTTTGCCTGCTCACCATTCATGACCATGACAAATACAGCATCACAAGCCGCTCCCATTTGGGCTGCGGTCTTGGTTGCCTTGCCACCCATGGCGGTAAATGCTGCCACCCTTTCCGCGTCAAGGTCCAGCCCGAAGGTTTCAAATCCGTTTGTGATCAGGTTTTTGGCCAGCCCGCTGCCCATATCACCCAGTCCGATGACTCCTGTGGTTTTCATTCGAAAAACCTCCCGTATTTTTCAGCGCCGCCCAAGGCGACACGTATTCGAAAAAAGCCTTCAAGCTTGAAAGCCGGTTTCGCGGGGATTTCACACGTCACGATACGACGCCGGGCGGGTCCGGAAGACACCCCGCTGCCCGGTTAGGTACTTTAGGTTAACATTGGCATTCTTATTTTGACAAGTGCTTGCACCAGTGGTGCTTTGGTCTGCTGTGTAGCCACAACAATGGCTACCATGGGTGCTGTCAGACCGATGAATCCAGTCTCTTTAGGGGCGGGTGGCCACGCATCATCTTGCCGTTGGAAGCAGCAACCAAGCCGCGTTCGCAATCGTAACAATTACTGCTTGGTAGTCGACGTTTTGTTCGCTTGCGGTATCATCAAGCAACTAACGTTATCTCAATCACATCCATTCCGGCTTGTATGGCTGCGGCGACACCTTGCTTTGAGTCTTCGATGACCAACGTCTGTGCGTGCGGTGCCCCCAACAACTCTGATGCCCTCAAAAATATGTCTGGCGATGGCTTTGGCACCAGACCGTCGGTAACGGCAACAATGTGATCGATAAATTTTAACAATCCAGTTGCTCGAAGCGACGCTTCAGCCACCGTTTTTTCGGCATTGGTGCCAACTGCGAGTGGATATGATCCATAAAGGTGTTCAATAAGTTTCGCGGTTTCGGGAATAGGCAAAACGCGATCACTATTTTCGGAGAATATCGAAATGCTACGATCGACCGCGGCTCCAATATCGAATGTGCCGCCCGACATTTTTGCATACTCCTGAAACAGAGAAATCCGATCCAGGCCTGTCCGGGCAAAATACCAATCCCGGTTGAGTTCATAACCTTGTTCTTTGGCCGCCGTGCGAAATGATGTGAAGTGGACATCTACACTTTCGACCAGCGTTCCGTCGCAATCAAATATGAAGGCTTGGTAGCCTCTTTGAAGAATGTCATCGCGCCATGTTTCAGATGTTATCGCGGTGGCCGCGTCTTTTGTGTGGAGCTGTGCATTAATCATTTTGGGCCTTGTTCACTTCGTTCCGACGAAATCTGATTCCAGTCTACCTGAGCTTTTTTCGGGCGGATGAACAGGTTTCGTTTTCTCCCTTTAACATGGGCATCAACAGATACGCTTTCAAATTCTTGAAAAGCCGCTAGTCTGAACTGATGTGCTATGTCCCAACCGGGCAAGTGAAACTGTTGGGGCTGTCCCGATCAAAATATGCGCAAAGCACACGGGACTCAAAAAATGGCCCAAAGGGGTTGAACTAAGGGAGGAAGACCATGAAAAAGCTAAGTACACTTGCATTTACTTCAATTGTCGCCCTGACTGCGGGCATCTCAGCGGCACAAGCTGACAAGCTGACTCTGTATTGCAGCGCGGACGATGAGTTCTGCCAGGTCATGGCGCGTGGGTTCGAAGCTGCAACCGGAATTGACGTCAACATGACCCGCAAAAGCTCGGGCGAAACCTTCGCGCAAGTGAAGGCAGAATCCAGCAACCCTAAAGGCGATGTCTGGTGGGGCGGCACCGGTGACCCCCATTTGCAAGCGGCCGAGGAAGGTTTGACCATGGCCTATGTTTCGCCGATGCGTGGCGAACTCCATCCCTGGGCACTTGGCCAGGCTGCCGCCGCAAACGACAAGACCATCGGAATATATCTAGGCGTGTTGGGATATGGCTATAACAGCGATATTATGGCGGCTAACGATTTGCCGTTGCCTACCTGCTGGGCGGACTTGCTTGATCCGGTTTACAAGGGTCATATCCAGATGGCGAACCCCAACTCATCGGGAACGGCCTATACAACATTGGCCACCATCGTGCAAATATTCGGCGAGGACGAGGGCTTTGAGTACATGAAGGGCCTGCATGCCAATATCAATCAATACACCAAGTCCGGCTCTGCCCCGATCAAAGCAGCGGCGCGCGGTGAGAATACCATCGGCGTGGCATTCCTTCACGGAGTGGTGAAACAGGCGGTTTCCGGATTTCCGGTCGATGGCGTAGCACCTTGCGAGGGCACCGGGTACGAAATCGGGTCGATGAGCATCATCGATGGCGCGCGCAATTTGGACGAGGCGAAAATGTTCTACGATTGGGCATTGAGCGCGGAGGCGCAATCGGAGGCTTGGAAAGTAAACTCCTTCCAGGTGCCTTCGAATGTTAGCGCTGAATCGTCGCCGTTGGCGCCGGACCCAGCAACGATCAATCTGATCGACTATGACTTTAAGCTTTATGGTTCCAGTGCCGAGCGAAAGCGATTGCTGCAAAAGTGGGATGAAGACGTTTCCGTCCTGCCGCAGTAAACACATTGAAGAATGAAGTAATTGAGCAAGCCCGCCACCCGGTTCTTATCTTTTGGATCATTGCCGGGTGGATCGGGTTTTTTCTAATCCCCTGGTACGGGGTCGAAGACGGATTTTTCCGTTTTGAATGGCTGTTTGACGGCTATCCATTCGATACAGATTATGCCCCTGCCGCATTTTTGCTGATGCAGGGCGAAAAGCTTTGGTTGGCGCCCTTGTTATTGCCGTTGGTGGCGTCGCTGGCGGTTTTGCGGTTTCGCAAATCTGATCCGGCGTATGGCACCATACTGATCTTTGTGGGAGCCATTGGATTTTCCATGCTGATCGCGCAAGGGTTCGGCATCGGCATCAGAGGCTTCAACTTTGCCTGGCTAACAGCGATCTTCGGTGAATTAGGAGACCGGCAGTTCGGCATGGGCTATGGCGCGTTGCTTCTGGCCACCTCTTTTCTTTTTCTTTTCACTCAGGGCATAGCGGCGCGTGGGGCCGTTAATGGCGATGTATTCGTTGTCAGTGCAATTGGCGGCGTTATCGTTGTCGTCTCGATCTTTGTCTTCTTTCCCATCGCCAAAATGTTGGTCGCTGCATTCATCACCGAGGATGGCAGATATTCCGCGAGCGTCTTTACCACAAAGTTTTTTGATGACCGGATATGGGGCCTAGGTTGCCTGAGCGGAACGCGCTGCGGTGTAGCTTGGAATTCGCTTTTCTTAGCGATTATTGTCGGTTTTGTGACCACTGCGTTGGGATTGGTCTTTGCTCTGGTCGTTACGCGCTCTGGTTTCAGATTCAAACGGGGATTGCGCGCACTGACAGTACTGCCGATCATCACGCCACCATTTGTAATCGGGTTGGCGTTGATCCTGCTTTTGGGACGTTCCGGTGCCGTCACCGTATTTTTTGCCGATCTTTTAGGAGTGCAGCCGACCCGTTGGTTTTATGGTCTTCCTGGCCTGTTGATTGCACAGACGCTGGCATTTACGCCGATCGCGTTTTTGGTGATGATCGGCGTGGTCGAAGGTGTCAGCCCGTCTTTGGAGGAGGCCGCGCAAACGTTGCGGGCTAACAGATGGCAGACATTTCGCACAGTCTCGTTGCCGCTGATGCGCCCAGGGTTAGCGAATGCGTTTCTGTTGGGGTTCATCGAAAGCATGGCGGATTTCGGTAATCCGCTAGTGCTTGGCGGAAATTTCAATGTGCTGTCGACAGATATTTTTTTCGCGATCGTCGGCGCGCAGTATGATCAGGGCCGGGCGGCGGTGCTGGCGTTGGTGTTGCTGTTTTTCACCCTTTCGGCGTTTTATGCACAACGAGTCTGGTTAGGCAAAAAAGTTTATATAACCGTCACCGGCAAGGGCGATGCAGGTGTACATCCCCTAATGCCCAAGCGGCTGTCGCTTCCGGTTTTTACTGTTGCAGCGATCTGGGGTGCATTCACCATCATTGTTTATCTGATGATCGTATTCGGCAGCTTTGTTGAGCTTTGGGGCGTGGACAACTCGCTGACCTTCACGCATTACATTACCGCCTTCAGGGTCAGCTATAATGAATTCGGAATTCAATGGGTCGGCTCGGCCTGGGACAGCTTTTGGACCACGATATATATTGCCGCGGCCGCCGCGCCGCTAACGGCCATCGTTGGTTTGGTCACAGCCTATCTTCTGACCCGTCAGAACTTTGCCGGAAAAAATGCATTCGAATTTGGCACAATGCTTAGCTTTGCCATTCCCGGCACTGTGATTGGCGTCAGCTACATTCTTGCGTTCAATGTTCCGCCAATCGAAATCACAGGAACTGGTATTATTTTGATTGTCAGTTTCGTTTTCCGCAACATGCCAGTGGGTGTGCGCGCAGGCATCGCGTCCATGAGTCAGCTCGACAAATCATTGGACGAGTCGTCCCTGACGCTTGGAGCTAATTCGTGGCAAACGTTCCGAAAGGTGATTTTACCCTTGTTGCGGCCAGCAATTCTGGCCGCACTTGTATACAGTTTCGTGCGGGCCATGACGGCAATTTCGGCGGTCATTTTCCTTGTGTCGGCAGAATACAACATGGCCACGAGCTATATCATCGGACGGGTTGAGAATAACGACTATGGTCTTGCCATCGCCTATTCCACGACACTCATATTTGTGATGCTGGCAGCCGTTGGTTTGCTGCAGATCTTGGTCGGACGCACCAAAATTGGTCGCCGCACACAATTCGAGGCAGGAGAATAACCATGGCTGAGATACAAATCACCGGCAAAGCAGCCCCAGTCCTCTTTGAGAATGTTACGAAGCGGTTCGGGCCCGACGTC
Source organism: Paracoccaceae bacterium (assembly GCA_003354145.1). Taxonomy (GTDB): domain Bacteria; phylum Pseudomonadota; class Alphaproteobacteria; order Rhodobacterales; family Rhodobacteraceae; genus NORP181. The sequence continues at coordinate 2,708 of PIVL01000056.1, read as the reverse complement.
GTTGCTGTCGACAACATTGATCTTTTCGTCGAAGCCGGAAAACTGGTTACCCTGCTTGGCCCGTCCGGTTGCGGGAAAACGACAACACTTCGCATGATAGCGGGTCTTGAGATGGCATCGGAAGGCCGAATCCTGATTGGGGACCGGGACGTTACAAAGCTGCCTGCCACTGACCGTGACGTATCGATGGTCTTTCAGTCATATGCTCTATTTCCGCACATGAGTGTCCTTGAAAATGTCTCCTACGGTTTGACCTTTTCTGGGTTCTCGAAATCTGAAACGCGGGATCGCGCGCTTGCAGGTCTTGATCTGGTCGGGCTGAAGGGGTTTGACCTCCGATTACCCAGCGAATTGTCTGGAGGGCAGCAACAGCGCGTTGCCGTAGCGCGGGCCTTGGTTTTGGAACCCCAAGTACTGCTGTTCGATGAACCATTGTCTAATCTGGATGCCAAACTCAGACGCCAGGTTCGTGAAGATATCCGCGCGATCCAACAAGACCTTGGGTTGACTGTCGTCTATGTCACGCATGATCAGGAAGAGGCGTTAGCCGTTTCTGATCAGATCGTTGTCATGCGTAACGCGGACATCGCTCAGATCGGTACACCGAGAGAATTGTATGACTCTCCCGTAGACCGCTTCGTCGCGGATTTTATCGGCGAAGCGAACATACTTCCCTGTGTCATCGATACCGTTGAGAATGATCGGGCATTCATATCCATCGAAGGATACCAACATATTTTGCCCGCGCGCGGCTTAGTCGAAGGCCCAGCCAAGTTGGCCGTGCGTCCGTCGAGGTTGGTTATTGGGGCGCAAGGTGGTTTTCAGGCGCGTATTGCAAAGGCAACGTATGTTGGAGTGCGTATGGAGTATACCTTAGAGGCTGGCTTCGGTTCCATGTTTGCTGTGCAGGATGAAGTGAATGCACCGCTTGAAGTTGGATCGGATGTCACAGTTGGCTTTGCCGAAAAGGGCCCGGTTTTATTGCCCGAGGCCTAGTGATCTTGTCCGAAAGCAGTCTTCGAGATTTCCATCAAGCGATCGAATACGACTGGCGTCCCGACAACTACCCTTCCGCCATCTCGGATCATGTCATCCGCGTCCTGCAATTCGACACGACCTCCCGCCTCGGAAACAATCAACTGGCCCGCAAGGCAATCCCACGCGTTCATATGTTCTTCCGCGTATCCCAGAAGCCGACCCGCCGCCACGTAAGCAAGCGAAAGCGCACCAGACGCATTGCGGTAAAACATCGCCCCGTCGCCGATTAAACCGGAAATCAGCGGTAGGATTCCTTGATCCTCAACCCGGTTCGAATATCCAACGCCAATGGTGCCTTGGGACAAAGACCGGGCGTCGTCGATATTCAAAAGTGCACCATTCAATTGGGCGCCTTTTCCGCGCCTGGCAACGAACGTTTCCTCGTTACAAGAGTCGTAAATCACACCAATTTGCGTCTCGCCGTTTTGAACGCCAGCAACCACCACGGTCCAAGCCGGAATTCCGTTGATGAAATTTGTTGTGCCGTCAATAGGATCAATCACCCACGTAAATCCCGACGTTCCAGGAGTGGGATCATGTTCTTCCCCTACAATAGCATCCTCTGGGAACGCCTTGGCCAACAACTCCCGTGTCAAAAGCTCGACATTCCGATCAGCCTGCGACACGAAATCCTGGTGTCCCTTGTGATCAATAACCAATTGGTCCTGCTCACTGAAGTACTGAGCCGCCAGGCGTCCCGCCTCGTGGCAAATGTCGATTAGAATTTTGGTGCGGTCGATCATTTTTTCCAACTATACTCCACTTTAGGCTGAACTTACGACAACGCTGTGAAATTGCAAGATGCGTAGAAAAAAAGGTGCCGTCAGACGAATTTGAACCAGTCTCTGCCAGAGTAGGAGAAGCTGCAGACTGCAAGGGCGCGGCGGCGGGGACAGGAGCGGCGACGGATCGAGCAGACGCACCACTCGAGAGGATGTCGAGCCTAGGAAGTAGTCTTCTACACCCGGCCGATGTGAGCCAATGATGATAAGGTCCGCGTCGGTTTCTTCGGCTAAATCGGGGATCGCCACGCCGGGCTTGCCCGACAAAACCGCGATTTCCATATTTTTCTGGCCTTTAGCAATCGACCGCAACCGGTCTTTAAAGTCGCTCTGGACATGCGATATGGGTTTCACGGTTACATACTCAGCAACGTAGCTTGGGATATCCTCGACCACAGCCACAAGCGTGATCTTGCGTCCATCTGCCCGCAACCGCTGCGCGATAGCGATTGTGTTGTTAACGTCAACATCGTGATCCAGGGCGACGGGAATAAGGATGCTCTTGAACATTGTAGTTTCCAATCGGGTTTTGTTACTTGCTAGGCTTGGTGTCCGGTTGCGCTGACGCACGACCGGACACCAAATTAGTGGCCTGTCAGCCGTTGCGCTTAGGTTGAAACGTGCGACACGCTATCATCCGGAGAGTAGATGTCGAGGATGTTCCAATGCCCGGTGGTTGGCCTGGCGTTGTTGATCATCGGGACATCCAGCACGGTCGGCTTGTCGCTGGCTATTGCCGCCTCTATCGTGGTGCGCACGCACAGACCGACCCGAACTGACGTCACGCGTGAACTGGTAGAGGGCTGGTACCGGAGCCGGAAGCATTCCGGCCGAAAGGGATGATCATCCGACAGATGAAACAACGCTGGGGATCGATGTCTCCCGCGC
>PIVL01000769.1 GCA_003354145.1 Paracoccaceae bacterium | reverse complement strand
CGTTGGGCGCCCAGCCGCCCGAGGATGCGAGGTACATGCAGTTGTACATGCTCGACACCGCTCGGGCCACCGCGCTGCGGCACGAGCGACACCCGGAGCTGGACGCGGGCTTGCTGAGGGACCTGGCGGAGGCGCTCGAGGAGCAGCATATAGACAACCCGTACATACGAGGCCTCCGAAGGATGGTGGAAGTATTCGGACCGCTGCGCCGTGCGTGCGGCGATGCCTTCTCGCTGCGCTTCGCTGCGGCCTCGCCGGACGACGACACCCGTCGGTACGAGCGGCCCCAGGCGGAGGAGATCGCGGTCGTGTTCGAGAGCGTGGACGGTGCTCCGCCCTCCTCCCGCGACCTTGTCGTCTGGCCCGTTGGCGAGGAGGCGCGTCGCGTGAGTGACCGTAACGAGAGAGTTGATCCGCTCACGTACCCTTTGCTTTTCCCACGCGGCGAGCTGGGATGGCACGAACACCTCGCGCATGGAGCGGACAGTTCCGAGACGGGTGCCGGCCGTCTCACGAGGCGGCGGGTCACGGTGAGCATCGCGCAGTTCTACAAGAGCAAGCTCATGCTCATGTATCCGTTCGAGCCGTGCCTCCCGCATTGCGCCGGCCCGTTGTTCCAGCAGTACGTGTGCGACGTGTACTGTCGTATGGAGGCCGCAAACCTCGCCTGGGTACGCCGAAAGCAGGACCGTCTCCGCGCCAGCTCTTATCGGGCTCTGCGCGACCATGTCGAGATGGCGGAGGCGGGCGACGCAGCGGGCTCACGATGCGGGCAGCCGGTCATTCTGCCGTCCACGTTCAAGGGATCGCCCCGCCACCTGTTCCAGTGCTACCAGGACACCATGGCCATGGTCCGACACGTGGGTCGGCCCGACTTCTTCGTCACGTTCACGGGCAACCCGTCATGGCCCGAGATCACGGAGTCGCTCGGCCCGGGCGAGTCGCCGGATGGCCGCCCAGACCTCGTGGCCCGCGTTTTTTGGCTCCGCCTGCAGCGGCTGCTCCGCGATCTCGTGTTGGACGGCGCTCTCGGCATCGT
>PIVL01000768.1 GCA_003354145.1 Paracoccaceae bacterium | reverse complement strand
GGCTCATCCGTCACCTCCAGCGTGACCTCGCGCAACGCGAACCCCGGCCCGAAGGTCGCCGCCAGATCAGCAGGATCAACCCGCATCACCGACGCCGGATCATCGATATCGCCAAACGTCACCAGTAGAGGATAGAATTCCGGCGGTACCGGGCGTGGGCTGCGTTGCTGCCTCAGCACCTTCATCCAGCGCGGTATCCAGTTGCCGTTGCCTTTGACCGCCGTATCATAAACCGCGCGATTGGCCTCGCGCAGCTGCGCGCTCTCGTTGCCCAGCAGCACAAACAAATACCGCCCGTCGCCCAGATCAACCACCGTTGCCTCGCCTTGCGAAACCCCACTGCTAAATCCCCGCGCTTCGGGCGTCATATACCAGCTGTCGGAATGCTCAAAAACGATTTTCGACACTGTACCGGCACGAAGCTCGCCGTCGGGTGTGTCAACGATGACAGTCCGGAGAATGTGGAATTCATAGGTGTTGGAGCAAGCTGATATCAGCAGAAATGGGATCAGAAGGACGATGAGTTTTTTCATGCGGCGTTACCCCTTTGGTCAAAAGGGAAATTGCAAAATCGCACTCGCCTCTAACATGTGCAGAATAGCGTCATGTGAGTGAATATCAAGAACCGTAGGATGGACGGAAGGCACAGCTTAGTTCTGGATTTAAAAGGGGGAACGGGCAACATTGCCCACCCTAAGTTTGTTACCTTAGCCCATCTTCCCCAACCACATCCGTAACCATCAACCCACCCATGCGGTGATGAATGCGCCCGCCGCGGCTCATCGCCAGTGCGAACAGCAATTCATTGGCTCGGGGGCCGTCTGGCACTCCAACTTCCATGCCGTCAAAATGACTGCGCACATAGGCCGCGTTGATGTGGCCTAGCGGGATGTCGATGCGGGTGCCAGCCCCGCCAACTTACATTGACGACGGCACGATGGCGCGGGCCTCGCCCAGCCGCTCGCGCATGGAATAGCCGCCGGGTACGTGCCACAGGGCGGTGTGCTCCAGCTCGCCATTCTCGCCCGCCAGTCCGGCCT
>PIVL01000055.1 GCA_003354145.1 Paracoccaceae bacterium | reverse complement strand
GCGACGATCAGACACTGATACAAATGCACGCCGCCATCATACAGATCAACCAAACCACGCAGCCCCGGAACGGTTTCTTCCTCAACCGCGAATCCGGTTTCCCACATCCGCAAAACATGGTGAAATTCATCGTCAGCCAACACCCGCAATCGGCTGGCCTTTTTCATTCCGGCAATGCGCGCGGCCTTAAGACCTTCGCGGACTTCTTTTGACAGAAATGACGTCATGGTACAGACCTCTCAGGCAATACAATACGAGCCTGACTTTGACAGATACAAAAGCAAGCAACGAAGTTGTAACACAGTGTTTCCACAATAAAGGCGTTGCGTAAAGGAACCATTAGCGCGGAGTTGATTGTGCGTGAACGCAGACCCGTTGCGCACCATCTGGAATAGGCGCGATGGCGTATCGACACTATTTACAAGGCGTAATTGAACAGGAGAACGATTATGGGGCTGTTGGTCGACGGTAATTGGCAAGACAAATGGTATGAAACCAAATCAACCGGAGGAACATTTGTCCGCGCTGATGCAAAGTTCCGAAACTGGGTCACAGCCGATGGTAGCGCCGGAATATCCGGGATCGAAGGGTTTGCAGCCGAATCGGGTCGCTATCATCTGTATGTCAGCCTTGCCTGCCCCTGGGCGCATCGCACGCTGATTTTTCGCGCGTTGAAAGGGCTGACAAACCACATATCCGTATCGGTAGTGCATCCTGACATGCTTGACCTCGGCTGGACGTTTGCCACTGACGAACAAGGCGCAACAGGTGATACCTTGTTTGGGTTTGACTATGCCCACCAGATTTACACCAAAGCAGCGCCGGATTTCACCGGCCGGGTCACCGTGCCTATTCTGTGGGACAAAAAACAGGGCACCATTGTCTCGAACGAAAGTTCTGAGATCATCCGTATGTTCAATTCGGCCTTTGATGGGATCACCGGCAATAGTGACGATTACTGGCCCAAATCAATGCGCGACGACATTGAAGGGGTGAATTCCCGAATCTACGACACACTTAACAACGGCGTTTACAGATGCGGCTTTGCCACCTCGCAAGAGGCCTATGATGCCGCGATTGTGCCGTTGTTTGAAACGCTGGACTGGCTCGAAGATCGCCTGTCAAAATCACGCTATTTGATGGGCGACACCATCACCGAGGCCGATTGGCGTCTGTTCACGACCTTGCTGCGGTTTGATCCCGTGTATCACCTGCATTTCAAATGCAACCGGCGACGAGTTGTCGATTATCCCAACCTTTGGGCCTATACGCGCGAGCTTTGCCAATGGCCGGGGGTGGCAGACACAATCGGATTGCAGCATATCGTGCGGCACTATCACTACAGCCACGACACCATTAATCCTTATCGGATTATCCCGATCAATCCAGTTCTGGATTATTCAGAACCACATGGTCGCGACTAGCCTCTAGCGAGGGGCCGCATAGTGTTCAACCATCGCCGCCAGATCCTCTGGCGGCGTTTCGCTTTGCACATAAGCGCAGGCATTCGAGCTATGGGCAAATATTGATCCGTCCGAGAAAAAGCTAGTGTTGGTCACAAAGATTACCCGCGCATTCGGACGCCGATAACTGGCGAAGTCAGCCACCGCCAACGCGCTACCCTGCTCTAGTATCAGATCAAGCACGATTATTTCGAATTCCTCATTGTAGAGCGCAAGAATGGCAGCCTCTTGACTACTAACCAGAGTCACATCCGCACCTTGCCGTTCAAGGTGGCGTTTCCACAACGTGGCCAACTCGGGCCGACTTTCAACTATTAAAACATTCATTCGCTCACCCAGTCACTGATTTGTCCATTTATAGTTATTTGCCATCCCTACTTTCGTGATCTGCCGAATTTATTAACAATTGTTTAACACATGGCCTTATTGGCATGTAAACTTGTCAGAGCTTGTGTCTTTAGCCGAATTCAGCTTGAAGCGAGCATCGGATTTTAACGAATGTGACGTGCCAATGCCTGACCATCAAACAATTACGCCAATACGGGATCACGGTGGTGGCTTGGATGCAGCAATGGCGCAATATGGTGGTACCCGATCAAAATGGGTTGATCTGTCCACGGGAATCAATCCGGTTCCTTACCCTGTTTCAGGTCTGATGCCACATGACTGGACGACACTTCCCGATCACACGGCGCATGATGCATTGATAAAGGCTGCACGATCATTTTGGTCTGTCCCGGATGGCGCCGCCATCCTTCCTGCTCCGGGCGCTTCGGCCCTTATTGCGCGACTGCCATTGCTGGCCAAAACCGGGCGGGTACAAATCCAAACACCAACCTATAACGAACACGCCGCGGCCTTTGAGGCTCAAGGTTGGCAAGTTACCGAATCAGCTCCAGCAACTGCTCGTGTGCTGGTACACCCCAACAACCCGGATGGGCGTCTGTGGCATGGGTCTGACATCACAGCACCACTGACCATCATCGACGAAAGTTTCTGCGATATCACTCCGGATTCGACGTTGGTCCAGCACGCGGCGCAGCCTGGTGTTGTCGTTCTAAAGAGCTTTGGTAAATTTTGGGGGCTTGCCGGACTGCGGCTTGGCTTTGCGATTGCTGAACCAGAATTGATCGCAAAACTGTCAGCCTCGCTTGGCCCCTGGCCAGTATCCGGCCCGGCGCTGCGCATAGGGATGGCGGCATTGCAGGACGCGCAATGGGCAACACAAACTCGAACGCGTCTGGCGCATGACCGAACCCGCCTGGACAATTTGATGACAGCACGCGGTGCTATTCTTGTTGGTGGCACAAACCTGTTTCGGCTCTATACCGTAGACAATGCCAAACACTGGCAGGCCCGTCTGGCAACGCGTCATATCTGGACCCGCATTTTCCCTTGGTCTGACACCCATCTGCGTCTTGGGCTACCAGTGGGCCATGGATGGGATCAACTGGAGGCCGCCCTTTGCCCCAAGCCTTAGTTCTAGTTCTTGCGCTTCTGCTGGATGCCGTGATGGGCGAACCAAAATGGCTTTGGTCGCGGCTACCGCATCCAGCGGTGGCGATGGGACGTGTCGTCAACTGGTTGGATCGTCGCCTGAATACTGGGCCGGATCAAAAAAGAATGGGCGTTATCGCAACGGTTGCTCTTGTCCTTGGTGCTGGTGCTCTGGGTTTGGTACTCACGCAATTTGGTCCGCTGGTCGAAATTCTTATCGCCGCCATGTTGCTGGCACAACGATCACTGGCCAGTCACGTGACTGCGGTAGCCGACGCATTGCGACTGTCAGTAGGGGATGGGCGGCTGGTCGTTTCGCGCATTGTCAGCCGGGACTGTCGCGAAATGACCGCCCCGCAAGTGGCCCGCGCTGCAATTGAAAGTGCGTCAGAAAACCTATCGGATGGCGTCATTGCGCCTGCCTTCTGGTTCCTCATTGCGGGCCTGCCGGGTCTGCTTGTCTACAAAATCATCAACACCGCCGACAGCATGATTGGTTATCGCAATGAGCAGTACAAAGACTTTGGCTGGGCAGCGGCTCGTTCTGATGACGTGTTGAACTTGATCCCGGCGCGCCTAACCGGATTGATGATCGCCGCTCTGTCACGGCAGCTTGGCCAATGGCGGGCGATCGCAAAAGACGCCAGACGTCACCGTTCGCCCAACGCAGGCTGGCCCGAGGCCGCAATGGCCCGCGCTCTCGGTATCGCGTTGGCTGGACCGCGCAGCTATGACGGCCAGATGCAACCTTTGGCCTGGGTCAATGACGACGCCAAACAGATCATTGGGGCTGACGAAATCGACCGCACGGTTACCATGTTGTGGTGGGTATGGCGGCTGACTTTGCTTTTGGTACTGATCATTGGACTTGCTGCATAACTGCCTTTAACTTAGCAAAATCTATTGTTCGGGATACATAATTTCATGCGCTTTTTGGCTAGTATTGCCGCCTTTGTTTTTGCGGCCAACCCTGCGCTTTCAAACTGTGGTGGATCATTTTCAGACTTTGTAGAGGACCTCAGGGCTGAGGCCGTTGCCACCGGTCACAACACGTCAACGGTAAAAGCGTTCTTTGCCGACGTTAAACAAGACCCAAAAGTTATACGCGCTGACCGCGCGCAAGGGGTGTTTCAGAAACCATTCATTGAATTCTCTCGCCGCCTGATCTCGCAAAATCGTATTGATCGGGGCAAAAAGGCTGCCAAGAAATACGCTGCCGTGTTTGACCGGATCGAAGCAACCTATGGTGTGTCCCCAGGCGTGTTGTTGGCGTTCTGGGCGTTTGAAACCGACTACGGGGCATTTCAGGGCGATTTCAACACGCTGAACGCGCTGGTCACTTTGTCCCATGACTGTCGACGCCCGGAATTGTTCCGCCAACAAATATTTGCGGCGCTTGAATTGTATGAGCAGAACAATTTTGACCCGGCGCGTACGACTGGCGCGTGGGCGGGCGAGATTGGCATGGTCCAGATGCTACCGCGTGACATTTTAGAGAACGGTGTCGATGGAGATGGTGACGGCAAAGTATTGCTAAAGACTTCGGTCCCTGACGCCCTGATGTCAGGCGCAAAAATGCTGTCTCATCTTGGCTGGCGCGCAGGAGAGCCCTGGTTGCAAGAAGTAAGCATGCCCGAAGGCTTGGACTGGTCCCTGACAGGACCAAGTCAAACCCGGACAGTGGCAGACTGGGCCCGGATGGGAGTGAAACCACGCGAGGGGAAGCTGGCGAATGGTAACCTGCAAGCATCGATCATCCTGCCACAGGGACATAAGGGACCAGCGTTTATCGCTTATCCCAATTTCAATGTCTATTTTGAATGGAATCAAAGCTTTGTCTATGTGCTAACGGCTGCATATTTCGCCAACCGGCTAGAGGGGGCAAGCATTTATAACGCGGGCAAACCCGATACCGGGCTGAGCGGTTCGCAGATGAAACAGCTGCAGAAAAAGTTGCAGGCGCTGGGGCATGATGTTGGTAAGGTCGACGGAATTCTGGGTGCGCGTACACGCGTTGCCGTTCAGGCCGAACAAACCCGCGTTGGGCTGCCTGCGGATGCCTGGCCAACGCCGAAACTATTATCGCTTTTATGACGGGGATTACGCGGACCTGTACAAGCGAACTCGCCAATCCTGCGCGAAGGCGGGCACGCAATAACCTAGGACCAAACAGACAAGAAAAGGGGGAAACATTCCCCACACTACCCATAGACCAACCGACGACATCGTCACAATTGGGTGATGCCTCGTGATCCGGTTCAGGCCACCAACGCCTCGGCCTTTTTCAGATCAACCGACACCAACTGCGACACGCCCTGTTCGGCCATTGTCACCCCAAATAACCGGTCCATCCTCGACATTGTCACCGCGTGATGCGTAATGATCAGGAACCGTGTATCAGTCTGGCGGCACATCTCGTCCAGCAGGTCACAGAACCGCGTGACGTTGGCATCATCCAGCGGAGCGTCAACCTCGTCCAACACACAAATCGGCGCTGGATTGGCCAGGAACACTCCGAAGATCAGCGCCAATGCCGTGAGGGTTTGTTCGCCACCAGAAAGCAACGAAAGCGTGCTTAGCTTTTTGCCCGGAGGCTGGCACATGATCTCAAGACCGGCCTCAAGCGGATCATCACTCTCAACCATGACCAGACTGGCCTCGCCGCCACCAAACAGGTGCTTGAACAACGTGGAGAAGTTGGCGTTGACCTGCTCAAACGCCGTTAACAAACGTTCGCGCCCTTCACGGTTCAGGCCGGCGATACCGCTGCGCAGAGTTTTTATCGCTTCTTCAAGATCGTTCTTTTCTCGGGCCAGCGTGTCATGTTCCTCTTGAACCTCGTGCGCATCTTCTTCGGCTCGCAGGTTTACAGCACCAAGAGCATCGCGCTGACGTTTGTGCCGGTTCACTTCGGCTTCTAACGTTTCGGCGTTGGGCATTTGATCCGGCGTCACATCCAACTGGTTCAGCAATTGGTTCGGCGTCAGTTGCTGGTCCTCAGCTATCCGTTCCGCGGCATAAACCACGGTTTCGCGCGCAGCTTCGGCTCGAGCCTCAGCGCGGGCGCGCGATTCTCGGGCTTCTGACGCTACCCTTTCTGCCTCGCGTTCTGCCTGTACCGCACTGCGTTGCGCCGCTTCACCTTCAGACAGAGTAATTGCGGCCAACGCACGGCGTGCATCTGCTTGCGTAATCGCGTTCAACAATTCGTCCCGTTTGGCGATGATTTCGGCAGGAGCAGCACTGGCTTCTTTCAACTCAGCTTCGGTTGCGACCTTACGTTCAGCCAGCTCTGCTATACGTTTGTCCGCAGTTTCAAGCCGGTGTCGCCAACCGCTGATATCCTTGGTTACTTCTTGCGTACGGCGGGTCCGGGCCTCGCCTTCGCGGCGGACCTCGTCTAAAGCTGATCGGCGGGTCAGCATGGTGATCCGGGCCGCCTCGACTGTCTGCTTGATGTCTTCAACCTGCCCACGCGCGCTGGCGAGATCACCAAGGTCTTCCAGTCCTGCCTCGGCCTCGCGCACTTGCGTGCGTGCCGCCATCGCATCCTCTTGGTGTCGGGTCACAGCCAACGACAAAGTCTCAAGCCGTCCCTGAGATAAGTTGCGATCTGCTTCGGCCCGGCTAAGTGCGCGACCCGCATCCGCCATCATCTGATCAGCAGCGCGCCGTGCGGCGCGGGCGGCTTTGTCGGCCTCGGTGTGTTCGGCCAATTGGCGGCTTAACAATTCATGCGCTTGTCGTGCACCATCGGCCCGTGCACCGACATGCTCTAGTTCCTGTTTAAGCGCTTCAAGCCGGTTCAACTGCTCTAACCGCAACGCTGCCGCACTTGGTGCGTCTTCGGCCCAGGCGCGATAACCGTCCCAGCGCCACAAATCGCCCTCGATCGATACCAGCCGCTGACCGGGTCGCAACTGCGCCTGCAGTTTCCCACCCTGATCACCATCAACCAAACCGATCTGAGCAATCCGGCGACCCAAATTTTCCGGCCCCGACACATGCAATACCAATGGCTCTGCCCCTTCGGGCAATGGCTGATCATGATCATATCCGGGCACCGGCACCCAACCAGAAGGCCCATCCAACGTCACAACGGGCGCGCGCAAATCATCCGCTAGGGCCGCCCCCAAAGCCTTTTCATAGCCTGAAGAAACCCGCATCAGGTCCATCACCTGACCACCTTCGGAGGTGTCACGCTCCAGCAGTTTCGCCAATGCGGTCACTTCGGCACGCAAGGCCCCGGCTTCGCCCTCGGCCTCAGATCTTTGGGCTCGGGCTTCGGCTTCTCGGCCTTGGGTCTCGGTACGCGCCGTATCCGCCGCAATCAGCCCCGCCTCGGCTTTATCTGCGGCTGTAACAGCCTCATTTTCGGCCCCCTGCGCCGCCTCAAAATCAGCCGAAGCCTTGGTTAATGCAGTCTGTGAAACCTCGACTGCGGTGCGGGCTTTGGTTTCTTCGGCTTCGGATCGGCCCAGCGTTTTGTGGCTGTCATCCAACAAGCGTTGCGCAGATTGATGGCGTGCCGCAAGCCGTGCCACGTCCTCTGTTGATTCGGACAAATTGCCTTCGCGCTCTTGCAGCACAGCAGCGGCTTCACGGGCCTGATCGCCCGCCGTGGCCATGCGCCCATCGTGGCCCTCACCCGCTTTTGTCAGTTCCTTGGCTTCCCAATCCAGTCGTTCAATTGTTTCGCCCGCATCTTTGTTCAACCCGGTTTCGCGGTCGATATCATGGCCTAGCTGCCCGATCCGCCCGGTTAGCGTTTCAATGGTCTGCAGCGCACGGGCCTCTTGATCATTCAACGTATCGCGCTGCACATGAAGTCGTTGCAGCACTGCCGCCGCAATAGTCTCTTCCTCACGCAATGCAGGCAGGGCATCTTCTGCCTCGGTTCGCGCCTTGGCAGCGGCGCGTGCCGCCGTTTCAGCCTGCGCGGCACCAGTTGTCTGTTCACGCAAAGCATCCTCGGCGACCAATCGTGCCTCGTCCGCCTCTTTCCAGCGACGATAGAGCAACATGCCTTCGGCCTGACGCAGCAGATCGCCAATCTCGCGGTATCGTGCCGCTTGACGTGCCTGTCGGGCCAATTGCGACAGCTGCGCGGCCAATTGTTCCAACACATCATCAACGCGAAGCAAATTGGCCTCGGCGCCGTTCAGCTTCAGTTCGGCTTCGTGACGACGCTGATACAGGCCAGAGATGCCTGCCGCTTCCTCTAGAATGCGACGACGCGATTTAGGTTTGGCGTTGATCAGTTCGACAATCTGCCCCTGCCCAACCAAAGCAGGCGAGTGTGACCCAGTTGAAGCGTCCGCAAACAACATCTGTGCATCGCGCGCACGGATGTCTTTTGCATTGGCCTTGTACGCGCTGCCAATGTCGCGGGTGATGCGTCGGGTGACTTCCAGACTATCGGCATCGTTGAACCCGGCCGGAGCAAGGCGTTCGGTATTATCAATCGTCAGAGAAACTTCGGCAAAATTCCGGGCCGGACGGGTTGCAGCCCCGGCAAAAATCACATCTTCCATGCCGCTGCCACGCATAGATTTGGGCCGGTTTTCCCCCATCACCCAACGCAACGCTTCAAGCAGATTAGATTTGCCGCACCCATTTGGTCCAACCACACCAGTCAACCCGTCCGCGATTACTAGATCGGTCGGGTCTACAAAGCTCTTAAAGCCAGTCAGCTTAAGTTTGGAAAAGCGCAAATCGCGGCCCTTCGTGATTCCTGTTGCCTTGAAATGTGCCGGTTTCCGGGGCTGCGAGTCAACGCGCAAGACGCTCTATATAGATAAATAGATCGACTTATCCACAATATATCGGTGTTTTAAGGATCTAAGTTGGCTCAATAGGGGTCACATTCAAAATCTGAATAGTAGGTTCCCGATGAACCCGAAGTCCATGCACCCACCTCAATACAGTCAAACCGCCCTGTTCCCTGTCGTAGAATTGCATTCCAATCTGGCGCATTTGGTCCACAGTTCAACAACCCCAACTGCACTGACGCATCCCCCAAAACATGTTCGACTTTACAACCACTAACCTGACGTATCGCCGTCGCGGCCTGTCCCGCCAAGGAGCCCAGACGCGGTGCGTATTGTTCATTCACCCGTATGGATTCGGCGGTATTGCCACGTACCCGAACGTCAAACACGGCCTGTCCAACAGTCACGCGGGTGGCCGGGATATTGCGGAAGTGCTGGCTTGGGTCGTTACAGGCCCCCAGCAAAACAACAGCCATGCAGATAAGTCGCTTCATGCGACCACTCTGTCGCATCACCATTAACAAAATCTTTATCAACAAGAGTTCGCCCTGAAATCTGTTGTCGCCAGCCTCGTGCAGCCTTATGTTTTGGCAGTCAAACAGGAGTCGTCATGCCATTTCTGAAGGTCCAGTCCGAAAAGCTCTCGACATCGGTTGTGCGCCAAATCGAATTGTTGATCCTGCGCGGCATCCTGCGCCCCGGTGAACGGCTGCCGCCCGAACGCGACCTGTCCGAACGGTTGGGTGTTTCGCGCCCATCTTTGCGTGATGCGGTGGCGACGTTGCAAGAACAGGGATTGCTGACGACCCGAGCAGGGGCTGGTATCTATGTCGCCGACGTTTTGGGTTCAGCCTTTTCACCGGCATTGACGCGGCTGTTTGCCGTCCATGATGAGGCTGTCTTCGACTATCTGTCGTTCCGCCGCGATATCGAGGCCCTGGCAGCAGAGCGTGCTGTGCGGCTTGGCTCTGACAGTGACCTTGAGGTCTTGCAGGCGGTGTTTGACAGGATGGAGACCGCCCAAAACAGCGAAGACGCCGAAAAAGAGGCCCGGCTGGATGCCCAGTTTCACACCGCAATTATTGAGGCCAGCCATAATGTAGTAATGTTGCATATGATGCGGTCGATGTTCGATCTGCTGAGCGAGGGTGTATTCTACAACCGTCAGGTCATGTTCCGACAGAGGATCACGCGCAAGGCATTGCTAGATCAGCATCGCGCTATCAACGACGCAATACAGGCGCGTGACGCAGAGGCCGCCCGTGCCGCAATCGAGGCACATCTGAATTATGTGGAACAGGCGTGGGTGGATTACCAAAAATCACAGCGCAATGAGGCCATCGCCCGACAACGGCTAAAGCATGAGAATAAGCAGCGCTAAGGGCCATAAAAAACCCGACCACAAACGGGCCGGGTTCAATTAGAGTGTAGGGTGGGTGAAAACCCACGCACCGGATCAGTGCAATTTGGTACTTACATCAGCGATTGCCGCGTCGATCAGTTTGTTGCCTTCTGCGGCTGTCATCTGCTTGGCGATCACTTGATTGGCCGCTGCTATAGCAACTCCAATCGCCTGATCCCGAACTTCTTTAACAGCCGAAGCTTGTGCGGATGCGATCTGATCCTCGGCGGCCGCCAGACGGCGCGTTATGGAATGTTCCAGATCTTCCTGTGCCTGGGCGGCTGCAATTTCAGCCTCTGCTTTCGCAGTGGCAACAATGCGATCTGCCTGCGCCTGCACTTCTTTGTGCTTGCGTTCATAAGACGCCAGTACACTTTGGGCTTCTTCACGCAGTGAACGGGCCTCGTCTAGTTCTGCCCGAATACCATCCGCCCGGCTATCCAGAAGCCCACCAATCAATCCGGGCACTTTGTAGTAAAACAAAATCCCGATGAACAATAGGAACGAAATCGTGACGATAAAGTTGGTATTTGCCAGCGAAAAGAACGGTCCGGATGACGCCATAGCCGGGCTGGCAACGCCTGCGGTCAAGAGAAGGGTGATGAATTTACGCATGTGTTTTTATCCCTTCAACCGATTGGTGACCGCATCTGCGATCCCGCTATCGTCTGCTTTACCACCCAATGCTGAAACAATTTCTGCGGCGGTGTCTGTGGCAACGGTCTGAACCGCCTCAAGAGCGCCGGCGCGAATGTCAGCAATGGCTTTTTCTGATTCCGCCGATTTGGCGGCAATCTCGGCGTCTGCCTTGGCAATGGCATCGTTCAGCGTAACCTGCATTTCCGCCTTGGCAGCAGCAACAATCTGTTGCGCTTCGGAGCGGGCGTCAGCCAGCGCCTTGTTATATTTCTCTTCAGCCTCGACTGCTTTGGCTTTGAGATCTTCGGCCGCTGCGATGTCGTTGGTGATGGTGCCCTGACGATCCGCCAGAATGCCACCAATCCGCGGCAACGCCACACGTGACAGGATCAGATAGATCGCAATCAGCGCAATGACGAGCCAAAAAATCTGGTTCGGGAAGGTCGAAAAATCAAGCTGCGGCATTCCTGTCGCAGATTCAGATGCGGGCAAAATGCCCAGCTCATCTGCGAGACCGTGGCCCGTTGGTGTGTCCGTCTCGTTTGCCATGTTGTTCTCCAAAAGCGCTTCGCGTTGAATCCTGTTGTGATGCAATGCGAAATGCGTACTTCCCTGTGTTCGTCGTCAGCCTATCACATTCACAGTGAAATGCTGGTGAGGAACTTCTCGTTACATCGGGCAGCGCAGGATCTGCGCCGCCCTACTGTAAGGATGAAAAGTCCGTAAGTGTCTTAGACGGCGAACATCAGCAGCAGTGCGACGAGGAACGAAAAGATCCCCAGGGCTTCTGCAAACGCGATACCGATAAACATGGTTGCCATTTGACCAGCAGCAGCAGATGGGTTGCGCAGCGCACCGGACAGGAAGTTCCCGACCACGTGACCCACACCAACGGCGGCTCCGCCCATACCAGTACAGGCAAGACCCGCACCAATATACGCCATGCCAGTTTTCATTACTTCAGCGACTTCCATTTCCATAATTTTTCTCCTTACGATGGAATGAGTATTAGATTTTGCAGGATGAGCGATCAGCCCATCATTCGTTAGTGATGAGGATGCAGCGCGTCCTTTAGGTACACGCATGTCAGGATGGCAAACACGTAGGCCTGAATGAACGACACCAGCATCTCAAGCGCATATATCGCCGTGATCGCAACAATCGAGAAGGGTGCGATTGCGGCAATGGCAGCAAAGGCTGCAAACACTTTGATAACGGCGTGTCCGGCCATCATGTTGCCTGCAAGACGAATAGAGTGGCTTACTGGGCGCACGAAATAGGAAATCACCTCGATCAGCGCCAGAATGGGGCGCAGAACCAAAGGTGCCTGAGCGATCCAGAATATGTTCAGAAAGCCAAACCCATGTTTGTAGAACCCAAGCAGTGTCACCGTCAGGAACACCGCCATTGCCATAACCGCAGTGACCGCGATGTGGCTGGTTGTGGTGAACGACATAGGCAAAAGGCCAAGGAAGTTGGCGCAGACAATGAACATGAACAGCGTCATGATATACGGGAAATATTTCACCCCATCTTTTCCGGCCACATCTTCGACCATCTTATAGACAAACCCATAGGCCATTTCGGCAATGGATTGCATCCGGGACGGGACGATAGCGCGTTTAGAGGTGCTGAGAACCAGCAAAGCAACAACAGCCAGAACTGTCACGGCCAACCACGCGGTTGCGTTGGTCGGAGTGAACCAGCTTATTTGTTGAAGACCAGCCTCAAACAAGTTCACCTCGACATGCCCACCGGAAGCCACTTGGGCTACCTGATCGTGTGACAACGCAACTTCGCGGCCGTCACTCAAAATGCCAACGCTGCGTTCTGCATCAACGGATTCAACTTCCATATGCGCAGGGAACAAAGGTTTAATAATGAACTGGTCCATCGGGTGAAAGACCAGACCTGATCCTTCGGTCGCTGCATCTGCGTGTGCTTCAGTTGCCACTTGTGCGTTCCTTCTCGTCCAATTCGGCGGCCTCGCGGGCCAATGTGTCTTTCTGGATTTCGGCAGCACTGCGCATCATTGTTTTGATGCCCGCGGCCATACCCAGCAATGTAAACAGCACCAGAAAAATCGGGATCGTACCCAGCAGGTAATCCAACCCGTATCCAATGCCAAAGCCGATCCCAAGACCGGCCACCAATTCAATCACCATGCGCCAGGCCAGATGGGCCTGAGAATAGTGCTCGTCGTTGTGAGACTTAACCTCTTCAGGCTTTCTCGCCGCCGCGATCCGGTCCTCAAGCTGCGCCATTTGACGCTTTTGGTCGTCATCTGTCACCGGCGTTTACCTCACGCTTCGTTAGACATGGTGCTAAGGTGCTGTGGGTTTAGAGTCAACGGCCCATACTGATCGCGCATTTTCCCGCTAAGTTCTTGTAATAATAGATATTTATGACAAGGTGATGTTGGGTGATGAGTCCAACTCACCCGCCGCAAGGTTCAATAATGGAGGTTTACCATATTCAACCAAATGGTTGATCTTTAGACTTGAGCCTCGGCATCCCGAAAGATTTTTGTTTCATCAAGCAACCACGCGCGGAATTGCCTGACCGCTTTGCGACGGACGCCGCGGCTACCATAAACCAGATAAAATGCGCCATCCCGAATGCCGACATCAAAACACCGGACCAACCGACCTAAACCGGAATCATATGAGACACATTCGGACGATCCCATGTAAGCACCCAACCCGTTCAGCGCCGCCTCATAAGCCAAAGGGGATTTTAGGCGCCAACCACCTTTCGGTAACACACCAGCCTTCACACCGGCAGCCGCATACCATTGTTGCCAGATATTGTTGGATCGGTCACGCAGCATTGGAAGTTTAAGCAAGTCTTTTGGTTCGCGAATATCGTTCATCAGATCGGGCGAAGAATGCGGATAAATCAGCGCACAACTTAAAAGATCAGACGGCACATCAAGCTTGCCAGTATGTGCAAACCGGATAGCAATATCAGCTTCATACCTTTCCACATCTGCAATTTGGGGTGAGGATTCCAACCTAACTTCAATTTCAGGATATGCTTTTTGAAACGCAGCTAATCTGGGAATGATAAACCGCTCCGCGAATAGCGGTTCGCTGTTTACAGTCACGCGCCCCTTTGGCACCACCGCAAGGTCATCGGTTGCTTCTGCAATCATATCCAGAGCGGGCAAAATGCTCGCAAGATAGCTTTGGCCGACCAGTGTCAGCTCAACGCCTCTGGGCAAATCCCGAAACAGCTGAACCCCCAATCGGGCTTCAAGACCGCGAACATGTCGGCTTATTGCGGAATGACTGACCGACAATTCGTCCGCAGCCCGACTAAAACTTTGATGACGCCCCGCAGCATCAAAGGCGCGCAGAGCATTAAGCGGAGGAAGGTTTCTCGACATGCCTATACGTGACTTTTTTGCACACATGTTGTCAAGCAATGGTGTTTGATCTGTCATGGGATAGCGAGGTAAAAAAGGGCAGTCCCTCAAAAGATTGGTTATAAAATGACATATACTCGAACAAACACGCTTTCGCGTGATCGAAACTCTCGTCTCAAAACTTGGCCTGTCCTGAAAGCCAAGTGCCTAATTGTGTTGTCTAAAACGCTCTTGTTTTGGCGCGATCCCCGCCAATCCTATCCACGTCTTACAGATCGCCAAGCCCAGGATATTGGAATAGACCCCGCTGATCTGGAATGGAGTCGTTTGCAATTGCCGTCCCGCACAAACCGCCATCCAATGTTGTGAAGGCCTTTTCCTGTCGGGCGCAGCCTTGTATGACAGGTGAATGCCGGACCACCTTGATATCATTTTTGCCGCTCTTGCAGACCCAACCCGCCGCACGATTCTGTCGATGCTGCTTGAGGACGACATGGCGGTGTCCGACGTGGCAGAGCCTTTCGAAATGTCACTGGCGGCCATTTCCAAACACCTTGGCATCCTGACCCGGGCCGGATTGATCGCACAGGAAAAGCGCGGGCGGGTGAAATGGTGCAAATTGGAACCTGACGCCTTAAAGGCTGGCAGTGTCTGGATGCAGGGGTTTGGCCAGTTTGAACCGGTCAATCTGGATGCGTTTGAGCGATTTTTAGAGGGCGAGTTGAGAACCGATTAGGCCTCTTCGTTCTCAAGTAACATTACCAACGCCACGACGGTCAGTGCGATACCAACCAACACCAGCCCCTTGGGCACATCGTGGCCAAGCACAAATTCCCATGTGATGACCCAAGTCGGGGTCAGGTAGGAATAGGCCATCACCTTGGCCGAAGGCAGTCGCAAGACTGAAAATTGCAGCAACACAAACGTCGCTGCGCTGGCGAAAATCGCCAGATAGAACAGTGTCACCCATACCAGCCAGGACAGGGCGAACCAATTGGTTGCCACGATCTCGGACCATCCGGCCACAACCATAATTACGAATCCGGCCAGCAGCATGCCAAAGGTAAACACAATCGCCGGTTCTCCCCTGTTCAGTTTGCGCACCATCGGCACATAAAGCGCATGCGACACGCAGCCGATGAAATAGATGACTTCTCCGCGTCCAATTTCGAATGCCGAGACCCGCGCCCAATCGGCCTGAAAAATCACCCACATTGCGCCAATGGCTCCGACGGTCAGTGCGAAAGCAATGCGTGGCGTAGTGATCTGACGCAGCAGCATCCAGCCAAAGCCAGCCGTCATGATCGGGGTAAGCGTGAACACCGCCGCCGCACTGATGGGTGGCGCTGTTTTCAGCCCCCAGAACATCAGCACGAAATACGCCGAAAACAAGCCGCCCAAGACCAGATAGCGCCATGGCGCCGCAAAGGACTGGCGCGATATGCCGGTCGTGACTGCTGCCATCGCGCCAATTACCACCGCCGCAATCGCAAACCGGGCTGCCGTTAGTGCGATCGGGGCGATATCATTGGCCATCATCGAGCCAAGCGAGAATGACCCCGCTACCAGCGCCGAGAACAGCAACATCGCCAGATGGCCCTGCGTTTGTGGGGTCAAAGAACCCAACCCTTTGAGCGTTCTTTCAGGAAGTTCAAAAACGCCTGCACCTTGGTCGTGCGATGCAGATCCACATGGGTGACCAGCCACAAATGTGCAGTCCATTCCGATTGCGGTTCCATCACCTGAACCATGCCGGGTTGTCGCTCTGCGACACCAACTGTGACAAAGCCGATACCCGCCCCCGCCTTGATGGCCTGAAACATAGCATTGGCATTGTTCATCCTGAACGAAATGGCGCTTTCTGGTACGTTAGCTCGCATCCACATCATAAACGCCGCCCGAGCATTTTCGTCGTCGTGGCCAACAAACCTATGATTGCCAAATTCTTCGGGACCAGAAGGAACACCATACCGTTCGACGTATTCCGCGCTTGCATAAAGACCAATGTGTTGTTCGCTAAACTTTTGCACCACATTGTCAGGCTGATCCGGCGCCGCACCAGCACGAATAGCCACATGGGCCTCTCCGTACTCTAGGCGGAACAACCGATCTCCAGTCAGATAACGCACCATCAAACTCGGATGCATCAGCTGAAAGTCCCGAAGGACTGGCACCATGAGCGGCGCCATTGAAGCCAGCGAAGTGACCACCAATTCGCCCGACACATCATCACCATGCCCCTTGAGGCGCCCAATCAAATGGTTGAACTGATCATCCGTCGCCTGTGCCACGCGCAATAAATCGGTACCTGCCTCGGTTGCCGTGTAACCGCGTGCATGGCGCTGAAACAGTTTGACACCCAAACGCGCCTCGATGGCATCGATGTGTCGGATCACAGTGGCATGGTGCACACCCAATACATCCGCAGCGCCGCTGACCGTACCTATACGAGCCACCTGATAGGCGGTGCGCACTTCGTCCCAATTGTCCATCTGCTGTCGTCCAGTTCTGTGCAAATACTCACATAATCTGCGCATATTCCGCTGTTGAGTTCAAATTTGCAATACACAAATATCTGGAACACAGAAACACATTCAAAGGTTACGCATCATGCCCCGAACAGTTTTACACATCGACGCTTCGGCCCGATCCAAAGATTCTACATCGCGCGATTTGTCGGCAAGTATTGTTGAGAGATTGAAGCCCGACACCACAATTCGTCGCGATTTGACCGCCTCGTTGCCGCAGATATCGGAGAGCTGGATTGCAGCCAACTTCACACCTGCAGATCAGCGCGGCGATGCGCAGCGGGATATTCTGGCCTTGTCTGACACATTAGTAGGCGAGATTGCCGCCGCAGATACAGTTGTCATCGGACTGCCGGTCTATAATTTTTCAGTTCCGGCAAGCCTGAAAGCGTGGATCGACCTGATTGCCCGCGTTGGTCTGAGCTTTGAGTACTCCGAAACCGGCCCACGCGGATTGCTGACCGGCAAACGCGCCTTCGTGGCCTTTGTCTCAGGTGGAACGCAATTGGGTTCGGACGTTGATTTTGCGTCTGGCTATATTCGCCATGTCCTTGGGTTTATCGGAATAACAGAAGTTGAATTTATCTCTGCAGATCAGTTGGCAATTGACCCCGAGAAGGCTCTGTCTGCAGCAAATTACGCAGTAACGCAGATCGCAGCCTGAACCAGATTGGCCGACAAATACAAGGATTAAGAAAATGCAAAAGTACCTGGTGATAGCCAGTCGCATTCTGGTCTCAGTGGCGTTTCTCGCCGCTGGTCTGGCCAAATTGGCTGGCGTAGAAATGATGGTAGGCACATTCGAGGCCATCGGAGTTGGTCAATGGTTCCGCTATGTCACTGGCCTTATCGAAGTTGGATCAGCGATCTTGCTCTGGATTCCGGGATTACAGTTTATTGGCGCAGGCCTGTTGGTTTGTACGATGATTGGTGCCGTACTGGCGCATCTGCTGCTTCTCGGTCCATCGGCCTTGCCAGCACTGGTTCTTGGGTTGCTCTCGGCCTATCTGGCATGGAATTTCCGCGACCAGCGACCCGTTTAACAAAACAAAACGCCGCCTTTTGCCCGGCGTCGTTTTTCCTCGCCTCTTGAGGTGTGTACTGTCATGCTTGCCAGTATGAAAGTTACCCGCAATACGCCTGACCAGCTGATCCTTGCCAATACGCCCTGGTTTTTGGGTACTGCATTGATCCTTTTCATCATGGCTTTTGTCGCTCCGGGCCTGCTCATTATGTATGACGGTGTCTGGCAAGGTTCGATTTTCGCGATCGCCGGGGGTGGCATGGGCTGTATCGCCTTTGCAGTCTTTGTCCGTCGCACCCAGTTGATACTGGATCGGCCAGGTGACAACATCACTATGCGATGGCGATCTGTCTTTGGCTTTAAAGAGGTGCGCCACAAGCTCTCAAACCTTGCGCGGGCTGAACTGGAATCCACGCAAAGCTCAAAGGGCGGCACTCTGTATCGCCCTGTCCTGATCCTGTCCCAAGGTATGAGCGCCGGAACGCATCCAATCATCCCAAGCTATACCAACTCCAACGGGCCGCGCCGACTTGTGGATTCGGTGAATGGCTGGCTGGCCAACGCACGGCTTGACTCGGGCACGCCGAACGCCTAAATCGCGCACAACATCCGGAAGTATTATATCTTCCGGTCCCCGGCATGTTCGGGGATCGACCCCCACCAGCGTGTTACGCCCGTGGGGGC
>PIVL01000767.1 GCA_003354145.1 Paracoccaceae bacterium | reverse complement strand
CGCAGCGGTCTGATAAGGATGACGGACATACCCGAAGGAGCTAGGGTGTCTGTCAGCAATGCTCTTAGCGGAAAATTCATGTGCGAAGTTTAACTGCTACTACTACTGCTACTGCTACTACTACTACTGCTACACCTACTACTACTACTACTAGTTGAACACTAACATGCTGCTACTACTACTACTACTGCTACAACTACTACTACTACTACTACTACTACTACTACTAGTACTACTACGAGAGTGTCAGGGCGATGCATAATGTCAGAGATGTCGTCCAGCAACCGAGTTTGCAGTTGCAATTCCGCAGCCAAGATAAGTAGCAGTAAAAGTAAGAGCTAGGTAGTAGTAGTAGTAGTATCAGTAGTGTCTGTAGTTTTGTAAGGTGTCGGAGAGTTATTGACAGTCTTCAGAGGTCTGTTCACCGATTTTAGTTTACTACTACTGCTAGTACTACTACTGCTAGTACTACTAACTACTAACTACTTCTTACCAATATTAACTACTAGCCACTAACTACTAAATACAACTACTACTAATGCTACTAATACTATCTACTACAACCTACTATTACTACTACTACTACTACTGCTACTACTACTACTACTGCCTACTACAACCTACTACCTACAATACAACCTACTACAACCCACTGCAACCTACTACTGAGTATGCTAGTATGGGTAGTCTATGACTTCACGAGTGTGACGACCTGGCAGCGACCCAAGTAAAGGACGAGGACATGTTGAGTTTGTAAAGCGCACTACTACTTGCACTACTACTACTACTACTACTACTACTGCTACACCTACTACTACTACTACTACTACTACTACTACTACTACTACTACTACGAGCTTTACCACATGGTAAAAGTTGACTGTAAACACGCTTTTCGGATCCGACTCGCAGACTGTAAACACGTCCTTACAGCCAGGCCTAATAGGGAGGTGGAAAGTGCGATAGGGTTGTCACTTTTTACGGAAAAGGGCATATTGCGCGAGAGGTCCATTGATCCACATTTGACGCCGTCCTTACAGC
>PIVL01000766.1 GCA_003354145.1 Paracoccaceae bacterium | reverse complement strand
TATCAGTGAACGCCCACCCGAAGTCGAGGATCGCGCCGTTCCAGGCCATTGGCCTCTCGGTGATGCATACATCACCTGCCAGCTAACAGGACGACGATTTGATTGCGGGGTCGAACAACAGCTACATCGCTACGCTTGTCGAGCGCCATTCCCGGTATGTGATGCTGGCGAAGGTGAACAACAAGGATACCCAAGCGTTATAACTGCCCTCATCAAGCAGGCGCGAAAGCTGCCCAAGGAGATCTACAAATCTCTGACGTGGGATCGCGGATCAGAGATGGCCGGGCACAGCAAGTTCCCATTGCTACAAAGGTCGACGTCTTTTTTTGTGATCCTCAGTCCCCATGGCAGAGAGGCAGCAACGAAAACACCAACCGCCTTCTCAGACAATATTTCCCGAAAGGCATTGATATATCGGGCTTTAGCCAAGCCAAACTCAGTGCAGTCGCACGCCAACTCAACGAGCGGTCTAGAAAGACCTTGCAATATCAGACACCAGCAGAGAAATTTGAGGCCTGTGTTGCAGCGACCCGTTGAAACCACAGGGACAGTGCGGTCGTTGGTTGACGGTGCCTCTCGGGCAGGTTCAACCGCCGTGGCGGGCGGGAAATCCTTGCAATTTTCTATGCTTAGTTTCCGCTTCCATTTTACCTGCTGTTCCCGGCTTTTCGAACTCCCGGTATCAACGTTTGGCGATTTCCGGTACCATGCCATGATCGTCAATCCAGGAGTCATTTTAGCATGCATGAGGAATCTGGCTCTTTCCAAAAGGCGTTCCAGAAACTGCGTACAGACCTCTGTAGTGTCCGGGGAGTGATTAGCAGAATTCCGCAATTGATCGCGCTGATTTTGTTATTTGGGATGTTGGCGACCGTACTTCACAAGCTGAATGCCGATATATCGCTCATCGTCGAACAGAACCCTGACGACTTGTTCAAGGCAATACTCCGGTATTTGATTTCAAGCTCGGTTGAGGGTCCGCAGTCGGCCTCTGGCGACTGACTTCGCACGTGAATCGAAGTTTTGCTTTGGGCCCATGCACT
>PIVL01000355.1 GCA_003354145.1 Paracoccaceae bacterium | reverse complement strand
AACCCAACTATACCGAACTGGGCATATTCTCGGCGATGTGGAATGTACATTGTACCTATAAATCCTCAAAGAAATGGCTACGCACCCTGCCGACAACCGGCCCGCAAGTTATCTGCGGTCCCGGTGAGAACGCGGGCATCGTTGATATCGGAGACGGGCAGTGCGTGGTATTCAAAATGGAAAGCCACAACCACCCGTCTTACATCGAACCCTACCAAGGGGCTGCCACTGGTGTTGGTGGCATCCTGCGCGACGTGTTCACCATGGGCGCTCGCCCAATTGCAGCGATGAACTCCCTGTCCTTTGGCGAACCGGATCATCCCAAGACCCGCCAATTGGTCAACGGCGTGGTTGAAGGAGTTGGCGGCTATGGCAATTGCTTTGGCGTGCCCACCGTAGGCGGCGAAGTTCGGTTTCATCCGGCCTATAACGGCAACTGTCTTGTGAATGCTTTTGCCGCCGGTCTCGCCAATACAGACGAGATTTTCTATTCTGCAGCATCCGGCATCGGCATGCCGGTGGTTTATCTGGGCGCAAAAACCGGGCGCGACGGCGTCGGTGGTGCCACCATGGCCAGCGCCGAATTTGACGACTCCATTGAGGAAAAACGCCCTACTGTTCAGGTTGGTGATCCGTTCACCGAAAAACGGCTGATGGAGGCAACGCTTGAGCTGATGCAAACTGGCGCTGTGATTTCCATTCAGGATATGGGGGCGGCTGGTCTGACGTGTTCAGCGGTTGAAATGGGCGACAAGGGCGGGCTGGGTGTCCGCCTTAACCTTGAAAACGTCCCACAACGCGAAGAGAACATGACTGCCTATGAGATGATGCTGTCTGAATCTCAGGAACGCATGCTGATGGTTCTAAAGCCCGAATTAGAGGCCGAAGCCCGTGCGGTATTTGATAAATGGGATCTTGATTTCGCCATTGTCGGCGAAACCATCGCCGAAGATCGTTTTATCATCATGCACAACGGCGAACTCAAAGCCGATCTGCCGCTTGCCACCCTGTCCGGATCGGCCCCCGAATATGACCGTCCGTGGGTTGAAACCCCGCCTGCCGACCCGGTGGGTGACATCGTGCAAATCGATCCTATCGACGGTCTGCACGCGCTGCTTTCCTCGCCAAACTATGCGGGCAAGCAATGGGTTTATGAACAATATGACACCATGGTCATGGCCGACAGTGCCCGCAATCCCGGCATTGGGGCTGGCATTGTGCGGGTACATGGCACCGATAAGGCGCTGGCATTCACCTCGGATGTGACACCGCGTTATGTGCGCGCAAATCCGGAACAAGGTGGCGCGCAGGCCGTTGCCGAGGCCTATCGAAACCTGACAGCTGTGGGCGCGACCCCATTGGCAACAACCGATAATATGAATTTCGGCAACCCGGAAAAGCCGGAAATAATGGGCCAGTTTGTCGGTGCAATCAAAGGCATCAGTGCGGCCTGTATCGCGCTGGATATGCCCATCGTGTCCGGCAACGTATCCCTATACAATGAAACTGATGGCGTTGGTATCCTGCCAACCCCCACCATCGGCGCGGTAGGCATTTTAGCCCACACCGACGACATCATTGGATGCGAAGTGCGTGACGGCCATGAAGCCTTGGTGATCGGCGAAACAAACGGTCATATGGGCCAGTCTGCCCTGCTTGCCGAAGTGTTCAACCGCGAAGAAGGCGACGCGCCCACCGTCGATCTTGAGGCGGAAAAGCGCAATGGCGACTTTATCCGTGCCAATCGCGAAAACATCAAAGCCTGTACTGACCTGTCTGATGGCGGTCTGGCACTGGCTGCGTTTGAACTGGCCGAAGCCGCAGGCGTTGGTGTGCATCTGGATGCAGCATCAACAGAAACGCTGTTTGGCGAAGACCAGGCGCGTTATCTGGTGGGTTGCAACTTTGATCAAGCCGAAGCCCTGATGATGGCCGCAGGTCAGGCAGGCGTGCCAATTGCATCCGTAGGCCGGTTTACAGGTGAGACCTTGCGCATCGGTACGTCCGAGGCACCAATGTCCGAATTGTCCGATCTTTATCGCAGCAGTTTCGCCGCAGCGGTGGCCTGAAACGGGCAAAAGAAAATGACGTCAACATCCGAAAAGTCGCCCGTGTGATTGAACCGTTCGATATTTGGGCTAGGATCAGGCCGAATCCTCGCTGTTAAGGACTGCCCCCATGAATGCACCTGTCTATATCTTTGACGCCGCTGACAAACCCAGCCTGCCGCATCATCCGGTTCCCCTTGTCGTCGCCACGGACGCATCGGTACGCGACTATGGCTGTCTTGTGGATGACCCTGACAACTTTGAAATTGAAATCACCCGCTGGCCGCAACAGGGTTGGCGTCCCGTTGACGAAGGCACCGGAGACGAAGGTGGCTTTGTTGAAGGCGTGTTTCATGGGCAATGGAACGGTGATGTGCTTTATGGCACCAACGAGGCGGTCAACGGCAACTATGTGCTGGGTTGGTCCACGGATCCGCAAACCGCCAGTGCAACCGCCCAGACCACACCGCGTGAACAGGTATTGTTGTGGCATTTCAACTATCACCCGGATGGTGGGCAGATGTTCTTTCCGCTTGATAACAAACCATTTGTCGTGCCGGTCGCCCTGCCCGGTGATGATCTGACCCCTGACAAGATTATCGCGTTCTGGTGTGATGGCTCGCGTGGTCTATATATCCGCGCAGGTATCTGGCACGAGGGCATATTTCCGGTTGAAGACAACCAGCGTTTTCTGGATCGTCAAGGCCGTGTGCATGCCCGTGTCAGCTGTGACATCGGTGCCGAATTTGGCGTGTACCTGTCCGTCCCCCTTCCCAAGACCCCCTAACTCTGGTTGAAGCCGACACAACCGACCATTACATTGCTTTTGAATACACCAAAAAGGAACGCCGCATATGGCCATGCAAGCCCACGAAATCGAAGAGCTGATCCGCGCCAGCTTTCCCGATGCCAAGATTGCCATCACTGATCTGGCGGGCGACGGCAATCACTATGCAGCCGAGGTCATAGACGAAAGCTTTCGTGGCCAGAACCGCGTACAACAACAACGCGCCGTCTATGCCGCGCTAAAAGGTAAGATGGACGGAGCCGCCGGTGAATTGCATGCATTGGCCCTGACCACCAAGGTGCCTGAATAATTTGAATTATATTTGGATCATAGGCGGAGTGGTTTTACTGATTGCTGTATTGGCAATTGGTGAGGCTTGGCTAAAACGAAACAAGCACCGACCTCTGTCAAAAATGGCCCAAGGTCGCAGACGTCACGATGATCCAAATCGACCAGATCAACACAAATCTCACCACGTGGTATCAGTAAAAACCATTGAAGGCATGCGCGACGCTAAGCGTAAGAAAAACTGGGAAGTCGTCAAAGACCCTCAGGAATACGCCAAAGCCATGATGCCAAAATCCCAAAAAGGACCAAAGAAATGACCGATACAGCCACTCAAATTCAGGACACCATCAGCGCCAATGACGTAGTGCTGTATATGAAAGGTACCAAGGAAATGCCACAATGCGGGTTCTCGTCCCGTGTTGCCGGGGTGCTGAACTATATGGGCGTGGATTTCGCCGACGTGAACGTGCTGGCCGATGACGCCGTACGTCAGGGGATCAAGGATTTCTCGGATTGGCCAACCGTACCGCAGCTTTACGTCAAAGGCGAATTCGTCGGTGGTTGCGATATCATCACCGAAATGACCTTGTCCGGAGAACTGGATACTTTGTTTGAAACCAATAATGTAGGCTATGACAAAGAGGCAGCGGACAAAATTCGCGAAGCCAACGGCTAAGCGCCCCTGCTTTCGCAATCATTGATATCTCATCAATTCTTGCTTTTCCGAAAAAACGCCGCAGTGTGGTCGCTCTGATATAGAGAGAGACCACACAGATGCCGGATATCGCCCATACAGCGTTTGACATGATCTCGGGGATGACCCCCGAATTGCGGTCCGGCACGTTTGTGTTTGTCTCGACCAATGATGTCGCTCTTGGCAAGCACCTGTCCAACGGTGCAATCGCGACCTTCAAAGAAGACGAAGGCCTGTCGCTGCTGGTTCCATTGGCCTCTGCGCAACAACACGGACTAAGCGTCGATCAACCAATGCGCTGTATCACTCTGAATGTGTTTTCGTCGCTAGAGGGCGTGGGGTTGACTGCAGCGGTATCATCGGCGCTGGCCGAAAACGCGATCCCTTGCAATATGGTCGCGGGATTCCACCACGACCATGTTTTTGTGCCTGAAAGTCTG
>PIVL01000054.1 GCA_003354145.1 Paracoccaceae bacterium | reverse complement strand
TTGATCCGGGCCCGCTCTTCACTGGTAACGCCTTCGCGCATCCCGCTGTCTTTTTCAGCCTGAACCACCCATCCGCGCAACGTCTGTGGAATACAGCCAATCTTTGGCGCTATTGCCGCGATCGCAGCTGCTTGCGCTTCATACGAACCTTGGTGTTCAAACACCATCCGAACCGCGCGCGACCTAACCTCGGGGGCGTAGCGATTTGCCATTTTGCTTTTTGTCATAACCATCATCCTTACTTAAGTTGATGGTCTCCGACAAACTCGGGGCGATTCAGCTCATCAAAAATGGCCACCTTCTCAAGGAGCCGGTCGTAGATCTGTCGCTTTTCTTTGTAGCTCGAACGCAGGCCTTCGAGGTCTGCCTCCACACGGTTGTGTTCGAGTTTCACTTTCTGAACTTTCGTTTCAATGTCGAGGACTGCAGAAAAACGCTCTTCAACTCGGCGTTTGCTGTCCTCCGCAACTTTGATTTGACCAGTCAGATACTCCTCTTGCCTAGCTACCTCGTCAGCCAGAGATTTAAGGTCGCGTCTACGTTTGAGCCAAAGGAAGAAAAAGATGATTGCGAGAATAGGTGAGGCAATAGATATAGCAATTAACAAATCGGCAGCATGTAAACTTGGCACGGGGTTTCCTTATTTGCCAAAATCTACTCAAAGCTGTTTCCAGCAAAAGCATCCAAACTCCACAAACGCAACTGTTCATGCTAGCCAGAAGGATGCGGCCTTTGCAAATGACAGCAGCTCACCTTGAGAACAAAGGTTGAACAAACTACGATACCTTATGCCGACTCGCCTTCTCAGCTCATCGCGCAACCCTGCGCGTGCCAATGTTGCCCTTGGTCCTGACATCACCCTGCTGCGGGGGCGGGTGCACGAGGCCTGTGGCCCGGCCCGGCGTACATTTGCGCTTTGGCTGGCCAGTCAGACCCAAGGGCCAGTGTTGTGGATTTCGCCGACGTGGTGGTCTGAACGGCTGAACCCGGACGGGATCATGGGCTTTGCCGATCCGGCCCGGTTTCTGTTTGCCACCCCAGAGCGCGTCGAAGATCTGCTTTGGGCAACCGAAGAAGCCCTGCGCACCGGAACCATACCGCTGGTGATCACCGATCTGCCCGATGCCCCCGGGCTGACCCCGGTGCGGCGTCTGCATCTGGCCGCCGAGACCCCGCGTCCGGCCCCGCTGGGTCTGTTACTGACGCCCGAAGATGGCGGCGCGCAAGGCGTCGAAACCCGCTGGCATATGGCACCGGCGCATCAGGATCAGGCCAGCCACTGGCATCTGGAACGCCGCCGCGCCCGCAGCTTGCCACCGCAAAGCTGGACAGCAACCCAGACCCGGCGGCAAGGCGGGTTGGAGTTGAGGCCCGCCTGAGAGCGCAGATGCCTTTGGCAGAGGTATTGTGACGAGAAGAAATTGATACCCAAAAGCCAGCTGAACGCGTTAGACAGAAGGTTCCAGTAACCCCTCTTCAAAAAGGCATTTCCTCTTATGATCAATCTCCGGATCACCTTACCTGCCTTGATTAGCCTTATGCTTGCCTCTGCAACCATCGCCGCCCCGACACGGTATCGTCTGGACAAAGAAGCCTCGCGTGTTGGGTTCACATACAGCTTCAGCAACACAGATCAGTCAGGCACCATGCCGATACAAAACGCCGACATCGTGGTAGATCCGCAAAATCTGTCTTCAGCCTCGGTTGATGTTACCCTACATGCGGCCGGGGTCCGCACACCCATGTTTCTGGCCACCGAGGCCTTGATCGGCGAACAAATTCTGGATGTGGCCCGCTTTCCGACGATCCATTTCGTTTCAACCAAAGTCACACTGGCCGAAGACGGGCGATTGTCAGGCGGTGCTTTTGTCACTGGCCGCCTGACGTTGCGCGATGTCACCCGTGACATCCGCCTTAAGGCCGACTTGTATCGCCAGTCGGGATCGGCCGTTGATGACTTTAGCCAACTGACCGTGAACCTGTCCGGTCAGTTGAACCGGTTTGACTACGGGGCCTCTGGGTATGCAAAACTGGTCGGGGAAATAATCAAGTTGAAAATTTCCGTCGTGATCAACGCCGAGAATTAGGCACGACCCTGGAAAACGACACGCGGGCGTCGAGAATATACTAGTCAGCGCCCCAATTCCAAGCATTATCAAAAAATTATGCGTACACTGATTTCTTTTGCCGCCCTGTTCCTGTCTGTCATCTTCCTGCAATTGTCATCAGGTGGGATTGCCCCCTTGGACGCGTTGTCGGGTCTGACGCTTAATTTTACCACCAGCCAGATCGGCCTGTTGGGATCGGCCCATTTTCTGGGCTTCTTTTTGGGCTGCTGGTGGGCGCCACGTCTGATGGGCAGTGTCGGCCATTCCCGCGCATTTGCGGCATTTACAGCAGCGGGGGCAATTGGAATGCTGGCCCATATGCTGGTGATAAACCCCTATGCCTGGGCCGCGATGCGGATTGCGTCAGGCATGTGCATTGCTGGCTGTTTCACAGTGGTAGAAGCCTGGTTGCAGGCCAAAGTCACCAACGACACACGCGGACGCACGATGGGCGTATACCGAGTGGTCGACATGTCCGCATCCCTTGTGGCGCAGTTGATGATCGGAGTTCTCGCCCCGGCAAGCTATGTGTCCTACAACATTCTGGCAATCCTGTGCTGTGCGGCCTTGTTGCCCCTGACGCTGACCCGGTTGAAACAGCCCGAAACCCCCAGCGCACCACGCCTGCGCCCAATGCTGGCGGTACGCCGTTCGCCCTTGGCCGCAGCAGCAGTGATCGTGGCCGCTGTGTCCTCGGCTTCGTTTCGAATGGTTGGTCCAATTTACGGCCAGGAGGTCGGGTTGGACGTCAGTCAGATTGCCTGGTTTCTGGCCACTTTCGTGCTGGGCGGGGCATTGGCGCAAATTCCTGTGGGCTGGCTGGCGGATAAATTTGACCGTCGCTGGGTGTTGATCTGGCTGTCAGTGGCAGCCATTGCAACTTCGGCGGCGACCATAGGTGCGCGGGATTTGGGCACAGATGTCGTTATGCTGAGCGTTTTCCTGTTCGGTCTGACCACATTTCCGATCTATTCGGTTGCTGCTGCCCACGCCCATGATTTTGCCGACAGTTCTGAACGGGTTGAACTGTCGGCGGCGCTAATGTTTGTCTTTGCAATGGGAGCAATCGGCGCGCCCTATTTGTCGTCGCAGTTGATCGGCTGGTACGGGGCCTCTGCCATGTTCATCATGATTGCAGTGGCGCATGGCCTGTTGGTCGTGTTCGGTCTAACCCGAATGCTCGCGCGCCCCACTCCGAAATCACGCACCAGCTATGTTTACGCACCACGAACATCTTTCCTGATTGGGCGGCTTATGGGCAAACAACGAGACCGCAAATAATCGGTACTGGTTCACCTCTAGCCATTTGCAGCGCAGGGCATTAGACGGATGTGAATTCGCATTTACCAGAGACAGTTCATGGCACGTCACCTTATCACTTCGGCAATCCCTTACATCAACGGGATCAAACATCTAGGCAATCTGGTCGGTAGCCAGCTGCCCGCCGACTTATATGCCCGTTTTCAACGTGGGCGGGGAAACGAAGTTTTGTTTCTCTGCGCCACAGACGAACATGGCACGCCGGCCGAGCTGGCCGCTGCCAGGGCCAACCAACCTGTCGCCGAATTTTGTGCCGAGATGCATGCGGTTCAGGCCGATATCGCCAACCGATTTAGCCTGTCATTTGACCATTTTGGCCGCTCATCCAGCCCACAGAACCATGCGTTGACCCAGCATTTCGCGGGCAAGTTGGAAGAAGCAGGGTTGATCAGCGAAGTCAGCGACAAACAGGTTTATTCCAACGCCGATGGCCGGTTCCTTCCAGATCGCTATATCGAAGGTACCTGCCCCAATTGCGGCTATGACAAAGCCCGTGGAGATCAGTGCGAAAACTGTACCAAACAGCTTAATCCGGTTGACCTGATTGACCCGCGCAGCGCCATTTCAGGATCTACCGATCTTGAGGTGCGTGAAACCAAGCATTTGCATCTGCGCCAGTCTGTGCTGCGTGATGATCTGGACGCCTGGATCGACAGTAAAACCGACTGGCCAGTACTGACCACATCCATTGCCAAGAAATGGTTGCATGATGGCGACGGATTGCGTGACCGGGGCATTACCCGTGATCTGGACTGGGGCATTCCTGTGCGCAAAGGCGATCAGGATTGGCCCGGCATGGAAGGCAAAGTGTTCTACGTCTGGTTTGATGCCCCAATTGAATACATCGCCTGTGCGGGTGAATGGGCCGACGCGACCGGCAATGACTGGGAACGCTGGTGGCGCACCGACAAGGGTGCGGATGATGTTCGCTATACTCAGTTCATGGGCAAAGATAATGTGCCGTTTCACACGCTGTCTTTCCCGGCGACAATCCTGGGTTCCGGAGAGCCATGGAAGCTGGTCGATTACATCAAGTCGTTCAATTTTCTAAATTACGATGGTGGTCAGTTCAGCACGTCGCAAGGGCGCGGCGTATTCATGGATCAGGCGCTGGGTCTGCTACCTGCGGATTATTGGCGCTGGTGGTTGCTTAGCCACGCACCCGAAAGCAGCGATGCCGAGTTTACCTGGGAGAACTTTCAGCAATCGGTGAATAAGGATCTCGCCGATGTTCTGGGCAATTTCGTCTCACGCATCACCAAATTCTGCCGCGCCAAGTTTGGTGAATCCGTGCCCGAGGCCGGGGAATATGGCGAGCAGGAACAGGCGCTGATTGCCGACCTGACAACCCGTATCCGCGCCTATGAAGGGTATATGGAGGCGATGGAGGTCCGTAAATCCGCGCAAGAACTGCGGGCGATCTGGGTGGCTGGCAATGAATATCTGCAAAGTGCGGCACCCTGGGTGACGTTCAAAACCGACCCGGACCGCGCGGCAGCTCAGGTCCGGTTGGGGCTGAATTTGATCCGGCTTTATGCAGTACTCAGTGCACCGTTCATCCCAACCGCAAGCGCTGACATGTTGGCCGCAATGCAGTCGGACGACACCGCATGGCCAGATGACGTGGCGGCGGCGCTGTCAACGCTTCCTGGGGGTCATGAGTTCACAGTACCCGAGGTGCTGTTTGCAAAAATCACGGATGAACAACGCGAAGACTGGCAAGTGCGCTTTGCAGGGGTTCGTGACTAAACTCATCGCCCAAACAATTGATCAAACCGGGTCTCTCCAGCAGCCGAGAATATCACCGCTCGGCTGCCCTGATCTCGTGTGACCCAGCCCAACTCTTCAAACCTGCTGAGAAACGCCCGCCCCAAACTACCCGCCAGATGCGAGCGACGCTCGCTCCAATCCAGACATTCCCGGCACAAAGTCGATTTGCCCTTTTCTAAACTTGCCAGATCAATCCCCATGTCACTGGCAAATCTGTGCCCTGATGCGGTCAATTTGAGAGTGTCACCCTCAATTACCAGATGCCCTTGCGCCAGAATGCTATCAAACAATTGCGTGCCTTTGTCCCCGGCCAGATGGTTGTAACAAACACGGGCCTTGCGTAATGCCGCGTCTTTTGGCCCCGTGCGACGACGCAAATGTCCTGCCCCGGCGGCCAGCCCCATCAACGCCTCAAGCACTTGCGCCACATCATCACTGGCAATCGAGAAATACTTGTGCCGCCCCTGTTTACGCGGACGCAACAACCCACCCGCATCCAACTTTGACAAATGCGCACTGGCAGTTTGCAAAGTTACCCCAGCCTCACTGGCCAGTTCACTGACAGTCAGTGCCTTGCCGCTCATAAGTGCGGTCAGCATATTGGCGCGTGCGGGATCACCAATAAGCGCAGCAATTCGGGCGATATCCGGGCCTTCTTTCATAGTTCGACCGTAGTCGAAGCATTAACGCCATGCAACCGGGTATGAGGATGAACAACTGAAAGGACTCACCTATGCTTACTTGTATCATCCGCTATCATATCGACCCGACCAAACGGGACGAGTTTGCCCAATACGCCCGCAACTGGGGTCAGGCGATTCCCCGTTGCGGTGCAGATCTGATTGGCTATTTCGCACCACACGAAGGGTCATCGACTTTGGCCTATGGGATTTACAACATCCCCAACCTTGCCGAATACGAAGCTTATCGGGCCCGGCTGTCCGCAGACCCGCTGGGGCAAAAGAACTACCAATTTGCGCAGGAAAAGAAGTTCCTGCTGCGTGAAGACAGGACATTCCTGAAATGTGTATCACACCCTCAGTCCGGGGCTTAGAGTGGGGCGTAGGGTGGGTGATAACCCACGCTGGCCCGTCCTAACGCGCAGTTGACAAAATACCGCCTACGTCAAGATGCGCCTCGATATGGTCGGCCAGCGCGTCCAGCGTTGCCTCGACCGTATCCCCATATGATACGTTCGAGGCTTCAGCCCCAAGATCTCGCAAAAATGCTGCACGAAAGGCATCGTTTCGGAACATACCGTGCAAATAGCTGCCGATAACTCTGCCATCCGCACTCATCGCGCCCTCGGCCCTGTTACCAATACTGGCAAACGGGCGAACGCAATCCGCACCATCCGTTCGCCCAATATGAATTTCATAGCCCTCAAAAATCTGACCAGACCCCGCATGAATGGCAGTGATTTCTGTCAGCTTCTTATCCGGGATCATCTCGGTCACCACATCCAACAACCCAAGTCCGTCGCTTTTCCCGGCGGAACCTTCGATCCCATCAGCATCAACAATAAACTTACCAAGCATCTGATAACCCCCGCAAATCCCCAGAACATGGCCACCCCTGCGATGATGCGCCAACAGATCGACATCCCAGCCTTGCGCGCGCAAAAACGCCAGATCGCCGCGGGTGGATTTGCTGCCGGGAATAATCACCAGATCGGTATCACCGGGGATCGCCTGTCCCGGCTGAAGCATCATCACTGACACAGCAGGCTCTTGTGACAGGGGATCAAGATCATCGAAATTGGCAATCCGCGACAGGCCCAGGCACACGATCTTAAAAGCGCCCTCGCCCACGTGTTTAGAAATGTCCAAAGCATCCTCGGCCGGCAATTTCCAAGCCTCTGCAAACCAGGGAAGCACTCCAAAACCGCGCCAGCCAGTGGTCTGCTCGATCACTTGATAACCATCATCAAACAACCGGGGATCACCCCGAAATTTGTTGACCAGAAATCCAGCAATCCGGGCATTGTCAGCAGCATCCAACACCGCCTGTGTCCCCACAATCTGCGCAATCACCCCGCCGCGATCTATGTCACTGGTCAGGACCACCGGCACATCCGCAGCCATGGCAAACCCCATATTGGCAATGTCGCCACTGCGCAGGTTCACTTCTGCAGGGCTGCCAGCGCCTTCGACCAGTACCAGATCATATTTGGCTTTAAGCCGCTCAAAACTCTGCAATACCGGCGCCATTAAATCAGTTTTCATCGCCGCATAATCGCGTGCCTTCACCGTTGCGATGCGTTTACCCTGCACCACGACCTGCGCGCCGGTTTCGGTTTCGGGTTTCAACAGCACCGGGTTCATATCGGTCACCGGTTGCAATCCGCAGGCCAACGCCTGCAACGCCTGCGCGCGGCCAATCTCGCCGCCATCCGCCGTTACCGCTGCATTGTTGGACATGTTTTGTGGCTTGAATGGAGCGACCGATAACCCTCGTCGTACGGCCGCGCGGCACAGGCCTGCCACCAGCATGGATTTTCCGACATTGGACCCGGTGCCCTGAAACATAAGTGCAGGCATGATCGCTTAAAATTCCACGCCAGCCTGCGCCTTGATCCCATCGCGGAACGGATGTTTCACCAAGGTCATTTCCGTCACCAGATCGGCGGCTTCTATCAATTCCGGTTTTGCATTGCGCCCGGTCAGCGCCACATGGGTCATGTCTGGTTTTTCACTCAGCAAAAAGTCGACCACCTCGTCGATGTCCAGATAATCGTTGCGCAGGGCGATGTTAATTTCATCCAGCAAAACGAATCGAATGTTCGGGTCGCGGATCAGGTCCTGGGCTTTGACCCAACCCGCCTTTGCCGCTGCAATATCGCGTTCGCGGTCCTGCGTTTCCCAGGTAAAGCCTTCGCCAGACACCACAAACGTACATTGATCAGCAAAATGCGTGGTCAGAAAATCCCGCTCACCGGTACTGCGCCCACCTTTGATGAATTGTACGACAGCGCAGGGCATATCATGGGCAATACAGCGCATGATCATGCCGAAACCAGAAGATGATTTCCCCTTGCCCGGCCCGGTATGCACGATAATCAGGCCCTTTTCTTCGGTCTTGTTTGCCATCAGCCGATCACGTGCGGCCTTGATCTTTTGCATCTTTGATTTGTGACGTTCGTTGATGTCGTCCATTTTGCGCCTCGCCTCCTTGACAAGTTCGGTATTGGCTGCGCAAATCGCGCCCGCTGGTGCCTGTGTAATGCAGGTGAAAAGGGAATGCGATATGGGATTGTCCCGGAAACGCAGCCGCCCCCGCGACCGTGACCGGAGAGGTCGCCCAAACCCACTGACACTATGTCGGGAAGGATGGGCAACCAACAGGGAAACCTGACATCCGCAAGCCGGGAGACCTGCCAGCACAGACGTAACGTGAACCGGACGGGGTGTGTCGGGGACGGGTCCGCCTTTTCGGATTCGCCTGATATGATCCCTGCAAAATGGCAGGATAAATGCGAATGACGACGACCCCACCCGACCCACCAGCCCCGACCGAGTTGCTAGTCTGTACCACCTGCAAACGTGGACAGCCCGTTCTCGAAGGCGATGATACCCCCGGTGCAAAACTGTTTCAGGCCCTCAGTGAAAAAGGCATGCCAGATGGCATCAGTCTGCGACCCGTCGAATGCCTGTCAAACTGCCCACGCGGTTGTTCGCTGGTGCTGCGTGGCGGTGAACGCTGGACCTATATCTACGGCAATTTCAATGAGGACGACCACGTCGAAACCATCATTGACGGAGCAACCCGCTATCACGCCACCAATGACGGTCTTGTCCCGTGGCGCGAACGCCCGGAACATTTCCGCAAGAACTGTATATCCCGCATTCCCCCCTGGAGACCGTAATAATGTCCGATCTGTCGAAACTTCCCGTCACTGTCATCACCGGTTTTCTGGGCTCAGGTAAAACCACTCTGGTGCGCCATTTGATGCAGAACCCGCAAGGCAAGCGTTTGGCGGTTATTGTCAATGAATTCGGCGATGTTGGTGTCGATGGCGAAATCCTGAAATCCTGCGCGATCCCGGACTGCCCGGCTGAAAACATACTTGAACTGGCCAATGGCTGTATCTGCTGCACTGTCGCTGACGACTTTATCCCAACAATCGAGGCTCTGATGGCGCTTGACCCGCGCCCGGAACATATCCTGATCGAAACCTCAGGTCTGGCGCTGCCCAAACCACTGCTGAAAGCGTTCGACTGGCCCGATATCCGCTCGCGCATCACCGTTGACGGAGTGATCGCGCTGGCCGATGCAGAAGCCGTTGCCGCAGGCCGGTTTGCCCCCAATGTTGCGGCTGTCGATGCCCAGCGCGCCGCCGATGACAGCCTTGATCACGAAACACCTCTGTCTGAGGTATTTGAGGATCAGATTTCCTGTGCCGACATCATCCTGCTTACCAAGCCTGACCTTGCCGGTACCGATGGCGTGGCGCGTGCCAAAGAGACCATCGCCGCCGAAGCCCCCCGGCCCCTGCCCGTGATCGAAGTTGCCGAAGGCGCGGTTGATCCGCGTGTTATTCTTGGGCTTGGCGCTGCTGCCGAAGATGATCTGAACGCCCGCCCTTCGCATCATGACGGGGTGCCGGAACATGACCATGATGATTTTGAAAGCATTGTCGTTGATATCGCAGAAATCGCCGATCCGGCTGAGCTGACCGCCAAGATCGAGGCGCTGGCAAAGATGCACAACATCCTGCGCGTTAAAGGTTATGCTGCGGTTGCAGGCAAACCGATGCGGCTGCTGGTTCAGGCGGTTGGCGCGCGGGTGCGATCCCAGTTTGATCGGCCTTGGGCACCGGGCGAGCCGCGACAGGGGCGACTGGTTGTGATTGGAGAACATGACGACATGGACGACACCGCAATCCGCGACGTTTTGGCGGGATAGGACGCAGACATGCACGTTGTCTTTCGCGAAAGCCATGGGCTGGACGAGACAGATACGCCCACGGATCTGCAGCAAACCGCTGCGGATCTGGTGGTTTTGTCGTTTTCTGACAGTGACCTGGGGGCATTTGCCGCTGGCTGGCACCGCGCGCAGGACAATGGTGCAGAGCTGCCGACGCTGCGATTGGCCAATCTGGCGGCGTTAAAACATCCGCTATCGGTGGACACCTATATCGAACAGACGCTGAACGGGGCCAAAGGCATCCTGATCCGGCTGATCGGTGGCGTGCCGTATTGGTCATATGGTCTGCAACAGGTCGAGGTTCTGGCCCGCGCCAAAGGTATCGCGATTGCGGTGATCCCGGCGGATGGTCGAGTTGATACGCGACTGGACGAGATTTCGACCTTGCCGGTGTCGACATTGCGACGCCTGACCTACCTATGTGAGCAAGGTGGTGCGATTGCCGCACAGGCCGCTTTGGCGCAGCTTGCACTGGCAGCGGGGCTTTATGCCAGCGTGGTGCCGGGTGCCAAGGCGCTGCCAACCTATGGCATGTGGACCCCCGAACAAGGCGTGATTGACCCCGCCGATGCCTTCACCAACAGCCCTCGCCCCTGCATTCTGATCGCCTTTTACCGCGCCTATCTAAGTGCCGCTGACCTGCACCCGATCAAGGCTCTGTTTTCGGCGTTTCGCGCGCGTGGGTTTGATGTGGCGGGCATTTATGCGCCTTCTCTCAAAGCCCCCGAAGCCGCTGACTGGCTGGCCGAGCAGGTGCGCGCGATCAAACCGGCGGCAATCGTCAATGCCACCGCGTTCTCTGGCAAAGGTGATGATGGCACATCACCGCTGGATCATGCCGATGTGCCAGTGTTTCAGGTGGCTCTGGCCACTTCAGATGAATCCGCATGGGCCGAAGCTGAACGCGGTTTGTCCCCTGCCGATCTGGCCATGCATGTGGTGCTTCCCGAAGTCGATGGCCGGATATTCGCTGGCGTTATTTCCTTCAAGGAACCCAGCCAGCGCGACGCTGACCTGCAGTTTTCCCACAATGCCCATCGCGCCCATCCAGACCGTATCAATGCTGTCGCAGACCGCGTGCAGCGCTGGGTCGGGCTTGCGCAGACCAGGAAAACCCCGGCGCTGATCCTGTCGACCTATCCCGGCAAAGATTGGCAGATGGCCCATGCAGTGGGGCTGGATGCTTTGGCCTCGGCCGACGCGATCCTTCACGATCTGGGCGAGAACGGGTGGAACACACAGCCCGGTGCTCCGCTGGAACAATCCTTGAAGGCCGAGACTTTGACGTGGCCGCTCGCGGATTACACCGCTGCTTTGGCCAAGCTTCCAAAATCCTTGCAGAACGATCTGACCGCGGTCTGGGGTGATCCCGCGTCTGATCCGGCCTGCATCAACGATCAATTCACCTTTGCCGCCACCAAACGCGGCGCTGCAATCATCGCGCTGCAGCCGGAACGCGGCACGCCTGCCCAGCGCGAGGATGATTACCACGATCTGTCCCGTGTCCCCCGCCATGCCTATGTCGCGTTTTATCTTTGGCTACGGCACGCCGCTGGCACGGACGCGTTGATCCATGTCGGCGCGCATGGCACGCTGGAATGGTTGCCCGGCAAATCCGTCGCCGTATCTGCCGATTGCTGGCCCGAGGCCCTGATCGGTGATTTGCCCGTCATCTATCCCTTCATCGTCAACGACCCCGGCGAAGCCGCGCAAGCCAAACGCCGCATCGGAGCCGTCACCTTGGGCCACATCCCGCCGCCCATGCGCGTCAGCGAGACACCAGACCAATTCGTGCGCCTTGAAACGCTGCTGGATGAGTTCTCAAACGCTGATGGGCTGGACCCGCGCCGCCGCGACCGATTGCAAGATGACATTCGTGCCGAGGCCCAGGCATTAGGGGTCGAGGCCGATTTGGGTCTGGACGCTGCCGCCAGCCCAGCCGAGGCGTTGACCCGCATCGACCGTTTTGTCTGTGACATCAAGGAAAGCCAGTTTGGTGATGGCCTGCATGTATTTGGCCGCAAGCCCGTTGCAGAAACGAACTTTGACGCCGCCACATCTGCCAGTGCTGAATCATCCGCCCTTATCGATGCGTTAAGTGGGAAACGCATTGCGGCCGGACCCTCTGGATCACCCTACCGTGGCCGCACTGACGTGCTGCCAACCGGGCGCAATCTATATACCACTGACCCACGCTCGGTTCCCAGTCGGTCCGCCCATGCCCAGGGTGTCAAGCTGGCCGAAGAACTGGTGCGCCGCCATCTGCAAGACCATGGTGACTGGCCCAAAGGTCTTGTCGTTGATCTGTGGGGGTCGGCGACCATGCGCACGGCGGGCGAAGAATTCGCAATGGCGTTGCATCTGCTGGGGGTCAAACCAACTTGGGATGACGGATCAGAGCGCGTGTCCGGCATCGAAATCCTGCCGCTGACCCTGCTTGACCGCCCGCGCCTTGATGTGACTTTGCGCGTCTCTGGCCTGTTCCGCGATGTGTTCCCAACCCTGTCAGCCTTGTTTGCCCAAGCCATCCGTGCCCTGTCAGAACGCGATGAAGCCGCCGACTGGAACCCCTATGCCGGAACCGCCCCCGGCGATCGCGTCTATGGCCCTGCCCCCGGTTCCTATGGGTTGAACATGGGCGATCTGGCAGAAACCTATGACGACACCAGCCGCCTTGCCGCCGGACAGGCCTGGATCGACGCCAGCGCCTGGGCGCTGGACGGCGAGCACATAACCAAAGACAGCAAAGGCATCACTGACCGCGTCGCCAATGCCGACAGTTTTGTCCACCTGCAGGACCTGCCCGAGACCGACCTGTTGCTCGCTGCGGACTATGCTGCGCATGAGGCTGGATTTGCCGCCGCGAAATCCATCGCCGGAGGCTCAGCCGCACTCTACCATCTGGACAATACCAATCCTGACAGCCCCCGCGCCCGTACTCTGCCCGAAGAAATTGCCCGCGTGGTGCGTGCCCGTGCCGCCAA
Organism: Paracoccaceae bacterium; assembly: GCA_003354145.1. GTDB lineage: Bacteria > Pseudomonadota > Alphaproteobacteria > Rhodobacterales > Rhodobacteraceae > NORP181. Next base: position 5,333 of record PIVL01000054.1, on the reverse strand, counting down.
CCCCAACTGGATCGCTGGCATGATGCGCCACGGCTTTCGCGGAGCAAGCGAAGTTGCCGCAACCCTTGAACATATGGCTGCATTCGCGCAGCTGGCTGAGATCGTACCGGCACATCTGTTTGACCTATATTATGATGCGACACTAGGTGACCACGATGTCAGCGCCTTCCTTGAACGAGAGAACCCTGCCGCCTATCGGGCCATGATAGACCGCTTTGCAACATTGCAGGATGCAGAGCTTTGGAACACCAGAAGCAACTCTATTCGCGCAGGCCTTGGGGCAAAACTATGAGCGATTTCTCGGTCAAAGGCTGGTGCCCCGGTGCCTATAAACCGATGCAGTCCGGGGACGGTCTGATCGTCCGTATCCGTCCACGTCTGGCGCGGCTCAGTGCAAAGCAGACACTTGGCCTGTGCGACGCCGCCATGGTCCACGCCAGTGGCATCATCGACCTGACCAACCGCGCCAACCTGCAACTGCGCGGGGTGCGCGATGAAGCCCATGATGCGCTGCTTGCCGACCTTGATGCGCTGGGATTGCTTGATGCCACGCAGGCACTTGAAGCGCGGCGCAATATCCTGACGGCACCGATGTGGGCCAAAGCAGACGATACCCAGACATTGTCGCTGAAACTGATCCGTCGCCTTAGAGAACTCCCTGATTTACCTGCTAAATTCGGCTTTTCGGTGGATGCAGGAAACACGCTGATGTTGACCAGTGCTTCGGCCGATATCCGAATTGAACGCGCATTGAATGGCGGCATTATAGTGCGCGCAGATGGGGCAGAAACCGGGCGTACAACCGACCGGACCAAAGCCATCAATGACGTCATCACCCTTGCCCATTGGTTCGCGACCACACGCGCAGCTGACACCAAGCGCATGGCCACCCATTTGCGCAAAATACCTTTGCCGACAAGCTGGCAGGGAACTGCTCCGGCAGTTGCGTCTGGCTCATTGCCCCTCGGAACGTCCTCCAAAGGCCTTGTCCTTGGGGCTGCGTTTGGCTCGATTCCGGCGCAGGCTCTTGCTCGCGCCATGATCGTCAGCGGCGCCAGCGGCCTTGTTCTGACACCGTGGCGGCTATTCATCCTTGAAGGCGTGTTTTCGCCTTTTGCGCATGACTTTCTCACCGACCCGAACGATCCGCTGCTATCTACAGATGCCTGCCCCGGTGCACCGTTCTGCGCGTCGTCTACTGTAAATACACGCCAGATCGCTTTGGCCTTGAAAACCCCGCACCTGCACGTCTCTGGATGCACCAAAGGCTGCGCCCGACCGCAGCCTTCAGCGATCACTCTGGTCGGCAATCAAGGCCGGTTTGATCTTGTTCGCGACGGGTGTTCATGGGATGAGCCGATCAAACGCGGCTTGACCCCGGATGACCTGCTAAAAGGATACGACCTTTAATGCCCTATACCTATGAAACCAACGGGGCCGCGATCTATTTGCAGTCTTTCGCGATGATCCGGGCCGAGGCTGATCTAACGCGATTTGCACCCAGCGAAGAGATGGTTGCCGTACGCATGATCCATGCCGCCGGGATGGTCGAATTGGCACCGTTCATCCGCTTTTCCGATGGTTTCGCCGACACCGCCCGCGCGGCGTTAGAGGCAGGCGCGCCAATCCTGTGTGACGCGCGCATGGTCAGCGAAGGCGTCACCCGCACGCGGCTTCCGGCTGATAACAAGGTGATCTGTACGTTGCATGACGATGGCGTACGCGATTTGGCCGCTGAAATGGGTAACACACGCTCGGCCGCCGCGCTGGAGCTGTGGCGTCCGCACTTAGAAGGCGCAGTGGTTGCCATTGGTAACGCGCCGACCGCGCTGTTTCACCTGCTAAACATGCTTGAAGATCCTGATTGTCCACGCCCTGCAGCGATCATCGGCTGCCCGGTGGGCTTTGTCGGAGCAATGGAATCCAAAGACGCGCTTTGGGCTGATCAGCCAGTGCCCTGCGCCATCGTTCAGGGTCGTCTAGGTGGCAGCGCCATCACCGTCGCCGCCATCAACGCAGTCGCGAGCCGTATCGAATGAGTATCGGAACCATCCACGGAGTTGGCCTTGGGCCGGGTGATCCCGACCTGATGAGCGTGCGCGCCGACCGGCTACTGCGCAACGCCAGTCATTTTGCGCATTTCCGCAAAGCCGGGCGAAAGGGTCAGGCACGCCGCATTGCCGACAGTACGCTAAACCCGGATGCCATTGAATTTGCGATGGAATATCCGGTGACGACCGAAATTCCGCTTAGTGACCCGCGCTATAACGAGACATTGTCGTCGTTCTATACCGACTGCGCAAACCACCTGCGCACCCTTGCTGAGACGGGCAAAGATGTTGTGGTACTCTGCGAAGGTGACCCATTCTTTTACGGTTCATTCATGCATCTGCATTCGCGCCTGCGTGACGTTGTCCCGATAAATGTTGTCCCGGCCATCACCGGCATGTCCGGGGCCTGGACGGCCACGGGGCAACCAGTCACATGGGGCGATGACGTTTTGACCGTACTGATGGCAACGCTGCCCGAGGATGATCTGGCACGGCGAATGGGCGACACTGACGCTCTGGTGGTGATGAAGATCGGGCGCAATATCGACAAGGTGCGCCGGGCTTTGGCGACTGCCGACAGGCTGGATGCGGCATGGCTGGTGGAGTATGCCGCAATGCCGAACCAGACGGTCACGCGATTGGTTGAGGCGGCCGACAAAATCACACCCTATTTTTCAATCATCATCGTGCATGGCAATGGACGCCGCCCATGACCGGCCGCATAGTCATAGCGGGACTTGGACCAGGGGATGACACCCTGATCACACCGCAGGTTTCGCTGGCCATCACGCAAGCCACGGATATCGTTGGCTATATCCCTTATGTCGCCCGCATCGAACCACGGCCCGGGCTGACCTTGCATGCCAGTGACAACCGCGTCGAAATCGACCGCTCGCGTCATGCATTGGAAATGGCCGCTGAAGGCAAACAGGTGGTTGTGGTCTCTTCCGGTGATCCCGGCGTATTCGCCATGGCATCGGCGGTGTTTGAAGCGGTCGAGGCCGGGCCAACCTCATGGCGTAACCTGGATATTCAGGTTTTGCCGGGGATCACCGCCATGCTGGCAGCGTCTGCCCGCGCAGGTGCACCGCTGGGCCATGATTTTTGTGCAATTAACCTAAGTGACAATTTGAAACCCTGGGAATTGATCGAAAAGCGGCTGCGACTGGCGGTCGAAGGCGACTTTGCGATGGCCTTTTATAACCCACGTTCAAAATCCCGCCCCGAAGGGTTCGCGCGGGCACTAGAGGTTTTACGGAAAGCCTGCGGCGATTCCCGCCCGGTGATATTCGCGAGGGCTGTCTCTACGCCAGATGAGCATATCGACGTGGTGCCCTTGACAGAGGCGCGGCCCGAAATGGCTGATATGCGTACGGTTGTGATTGTTGGTTCCAGTCAAACCCGGATCATCACGCGCAATGGCGCGCCTATTGTTTACACGCCCCGCTCGGTGCTGCCATGAACTGCTCGGGCTTACCTAATCCACCTCAAAGCATCGTCAACCGATCCAACGACGATACGCTTTGGCACCTTTGGGCGGTCAATCATGACAACCTCAATACCCATTTCACGCGCCGCATCGATCTTGGCCCGCGCCGCCGTGCCACCTGCGTTTTTGGACACGAGAAGATCAATCTTATGCGCCCGCATCAGGGCAAGGTCATCCGTCAGGTTAAACGGTCCCTGCGCGACCACCACCTCGTAACTGTCAAACCGCAACGCGACAGTTGGTTCATCAACCAGGCGCAACAAATAATGGTGCTGCCGATGCACCGCGAATTCAGCAAGCTGTTGTTTTCCAATCGCCAGCATTACTCGACACGAACCCCGATCCAACGCGCCCACCGCCCCCGCCATATCCGGCACATGGGTCCAGCGATCGCCTTTGAGCGCCAACCATTCAGGTCGTGTCAACGCAATCAATCTGACGTCCGCCTTTCTACAGGCAGCGACCGCATTCCGGCTCATTTGTGCGGCAAAGGGATGCGTGGCGTCGATCACATGGGTAATGTGATGTTCATGCAGATAGTTCACCAGACCATCAACGCCCCCAAATCCGCCGATGCGTGTCGGCAAAGGCTGGGCTTTGGGCTGCGCCACACGGCCCGCATAGGAAAATGTCGCGTCATAACCTCCGTCACTCAGGGCTTGTGCCAAGGCGGTGGCCTCGGTGGTGCCGCCAAGTACAAGAACGGTGGGACGCATGGCTGACACTCCTTGGCTAACGATCATCGGATTGGGCGAAGATGGACCAAACGGGTTGTCTGCCGCAAGCCGTGAGGCGCTTGAAAGCGCACAAATCGTTATGGGGGCGGCACGGCATTTGGCTTTGGTTCCGGATCTGGCGGCCGAAACACTTGAATGGCCGGTGCCATTTGCTGATGGGGTGGCGCAGCTTCTGAGCCTGCAGGGTCGCAACGTAGTTGTTCTGGCCTCGGGTGATCCGTTCTGGTTTGGCGCAGGATCAGTGTTAACCGCGCATCTTGAACCTCAGGAATGGCGCGCCTTTCCCGGGATTTCGACCTTTGCACTGGCCGCATCCCGGCTGGGTTGGGCGCTTGAGAAAACAATCTGTCAGGGCTTGCATGCCCGCCCCTTTGCCCATCTGCGCCAACATTTGTCGCCCAACACGCGCGTGTTGGTTTTAGTGCGCGATGGCAATGCTGTGGCCGGGCTTGCCAATTGGATCACAGAACAGGGTTTTGGTGACAGCCAAATACATGTGCTTGAGGCATTAGGGGGTCCACGCGAACGGATTCGGCAAACCAGAGCAGAAAATATGACGCCAGGCGATATCGCCCATCCGGTTTGTGTAGCGATTGAGATACAGGGGAATGGCGCGGCCTTACCACTGGCCACCGGCCGCCCTGATCATCTGTTTGCCAATGATGGCCAGATTAGCAAACGCCCTGTGCGCGCGTTAACCCTGTCGGCACTGGCACCACAACGCGGGGAACATCTTTGGGATATCGGATCAGGTTCCGGCTCTATCGCCATTGAATGGCTGCTGTGCAATTCCGACATGAAAGCCACAGCCATTGAGACCCATCCAACCCGCGCTGAGCGGATTGGCCACAATGCTGCAGCTCTTGGGGTTGAGCGTTTGGATGTTGTCACTGGTTCAGCACCAGAAGCCCTGTCTGGTTTGGCCAGACCGGATGCTGTATTTGTTGGTGGAGGGCTGTCATCTGACATGCTTGATCAGCTGTGGGAACTGTTGCCCTCTGGTACCCGTTTGGTCGCCAATGCCGTGACACTTGAATCCGAAGCTTTGCTGAGTCA
>PIVL01000765.1 GCA_003354145.1 Paracoccaceae bacterium | reverse complement strand
AAGAAAGCGCTCAAGGCGTTCAATAGGGCTGCGTCCTATGACAAACGAGGCTCGCTAATCCTTAGACGGATTGACGGCGCGCGCATGGTGCGCATACAGGAAAGGAACTTCGACTAATGGCCAGCAATATCAGCGCGGTTTTGACAGTGGTCACGACCATGACGATCCTTGTGATCTGTCTAGTGGGGTTGAGCGCATGACCCAGGCAACAAGCAGCTACCTAAACCGTCCGATCAGGACAATTGAACAGGCGCGAGCCGATACAGGAAGGACAAACGACAATGGCAAACGACAACAAGGCAGCGCGGACCACAAAGGAACGCCAGTTACTAATTGCGCAGCTACGAGTGGAGCAGAAGCAGGCTCTTGACGCTGGCAACAATGCGCTGGCAGTGAAGCTGGGCAGGCAAATCAGACGGCTGCAAGACTGAAGGAGTACGGAAAATGAGACGAGCAGAGCGCGCGGCCTGGTACGTGATGACCCGTAAACGGAACGGGCTGCATTTCCTCAACTATAACTTTGAGACGAGAGAGAAGCGGCTGACCAGTTGTCCGCATGACGCAACGCTGTTCACCTCAATGGTGACGGCGGCTAAGTTTGCAGACGATCTGCGAACGCAGATAGGCGGCACAATGGGAGACGGCACGACAGGAGCAGTCCCCACACGAACGAACGCACCAAACGTATTAACAGGAGCATTTCCCAAGGAGGCGAGGGTAAAGATATGACACATTTGAGCAAGGTAGCGACGCTGGCCACGAAACAAGACAAGCGAACAAAGAAGGACGTTTTCAAAATAGTCGAGGATCTGTGCAGGGACAATGGGCCAAAGCTGTCAATGGCGCAGCAAGCCATGTTGTACAAATTCTTCATGTGCAATACCAAGCCCGCTACAACGTCGTTCAACTGGGTTGCGCAGGCGGTTGAGAAGGCAGGGCACAGGCTCTATCTGAGCTATGTTTACTGCGACCATAATCACCGGGACGGGCCTGTCATGGTGGCAACAGATGGACACCGGCTGCATATGTGCCCGGCTGTTGAGGG
>PIVL01000354.1 GCA_003354145.1 Paracoccaceae bacterium | reverse complement strand
AGACGGCTTACCTCGACATGCAACCTGCCAATAAGCGGCCCACGCGTGCGAGCAAAGAAGTGCTGCCACCCCCCCATCCTCCGCGCGACCAGAAATAATCCTGAGACCGTCAATACCAGCATCGACAGCGCCCCTGCCGCCGTCATCAATCGACCGCCATCACCGAGCAACAAGGACCTGTGCAGGCGGCTGAACCACCGCACCGTGGCTGAGGGTTGATAGTCTTTGATCCCCTGACCCGTGGCCGGGTCAACCACAGCCGCTCCGGCCACTTCGCCGGTAAAGTAAAAGGCGGTGATACGACCCGAGGGCGCGCGTCTGATCTGTTCAACGCCGGGGTAATTGTTCGATACCTGCCCTGCCAGCTGTGCCACGCTCAAACCGGGCTCAGACTGGGCGGGAGTGTTCAGCATTTCCCATGCCGGCATAACCGATAGGGCCACGCCACTAATTGAAATCACTAAGACCAGAACAGTCGCAAGCAGACCGGCGTATTTATGCAGGGCACGCAGCATATTGGGCATCCTTTGAGAGAACTTCAGGCCTTACTGAAAGGTAAAACTGTTGACATACCGGCGCCCTCGCGCTGGTTTTCCGGAATTAGCGCTGGTCAAAGGCACAACCACGTCCAACGGGCTGTCTCGCATATCCTCTGCCGATGCGTCGATCCGCAACTCATAGCCTGCATCAAACAGTGCATCTGAAAGATCCAGAGTGATCTTTAGTGTGCGACCCGCCCCGACGCTGGCCCCGGTAATGCCGCTGATCTGTGCCGGATCGCCGCCGGTGGCGCGAAACCAGTCGGTCAGATGCTTGTAATACTTCGATTTGCTGCCAGCCATCCACAGCGTGCCTTTGTATGCGCCACTGGTATCTGTCACATAGATCGCAAGATACGCACCATCGCCGCCGTAATTCTTGAGCTCGGTGGTCAGAGTGACGGGTTTGGCCGAAACCGCGCCGGGAATGGCGATTGCGGCGCTTAGGGCCAGTGCAGACAAGGTGGATTTCATTGCTCAATCTCCAAAGTTTGTTTTCTCTGGTTTGTCTAACGGCACTGCCTGACCCCTGCCTGACGATCAGCACGAAACTGCTTCAGGTTGCTGTCAGGTTTGATCTTGCAGCGCGATGAAAAATGGCCCCGCTCCTGATTATGGAAGGCGGGGCCAGTTGGGGACGTTCAAAGTGTGTCAGGATTGGTCGTCGGGACCGGGGGCTGCATTTTTGCCAGTGATCATTGCCAAAGCCAGCTTTTCCTTGTGCCGGGTGCTGGCATAAATCACCCCTGCCACATGCAGGACAATCAGCAGCAACAGCAGATTGGCCAGAACCTCGTGGACGTCTTCCAGCACTTCGTCATCATGTTCGCCTCGCTGATGTTCTTTGCCCCCATCCGGGTCGGCGTAAGCCGGGGCCACAATCATGGGCATTTCAGGCAGCATCGCCCTGCGTTCCGGCTCGGCCAGAAGCCAGCCAGAAACCCCGGTGGCCGCAGTCATGGACAACAACGCCACCACCATGAGAGCCCCCAATGGGTTATGCCCGATATAGCGTTTTTCCCTGCGACGCAGCACATCCTTGGAATAGGAGATCGCCTCTTTCAGGCTAGGGACAAATTGGCTGAACCGCGCATATCGAGACCCGATCAGGCCCCAAATCAGCCGAAAACCGATCAGGCCAAGTACGATATAGCCAACCCATTCATGCCACGCCTCGATCTCTTCGGCTGTCAACCACGCGGCTGCAATTGCGGCCACAAGGCCCCAGTGAAAAACGCGAATCAGCGGATCCCAGACGCGTATCATTCGACAATGACCACTGGTGGGTTACCGGGCGTGAACAGGCCATTATCAGGCGGGTTCACCGGCGTGACACCAGTAGTGCCTTTGTGGTTCTGGTTCAGGTGCTTGCGGCGGCGATCATCGTCATCATCGTCTTCATACTCAAAGTCGACGATGGCCAGAGTCTCGGGGTTAATCTTGACCTCGATCTCACGACCGGATTGGTCGTGGCCCTTGATCTCGTAACAGCCGTCGTCAATCTTGACGCGTCGCACGCTCCAGCCTTGCTCGGCGGCCATGGACCGGACTGCCTCCCGCGTCTGCCACTTGGACATAGGCACAAAACAATCATCGTCGTCTGCCCAGACCAGAGTGCCCACGGATACCACCGCCAAGGCGCTCATCAACAACAGGGGCTTTTTCATTTTCCACCTCCCGGTTTGGGTTATCTCATCCTGTTATGGCGCCCGTTCCTGACGCCAACCTTAAGGGGATTCCTCTTTTTGCTTCAGGTGGCTGTCAGCTTTGTGCAAGATAAAGGGGCTGATCCGACAGGCGGGACATGGGACGACAAACATGCGGGTGCTATTGATCGAAGATGACACGGTGCTGGGCGCTGCGGTGCGCGACCAGATCCGGGCCGAAGGCCATTCGGTCGATTGGGTCACCCGTCTGGATGAGGCACGCGAATACCTGACCAGCGCATCTTATGGTCTTTTGTTGCTTGACCTGATGTTGCCTGATGGTCGAGGGCTGTTGCTTCTTGGTGAAATGCGCAAACGCGGCGACGTCACCCCAGTGATCATTCTGACCGCTCTGGACCAAATCAGCGACCGGATTGCGGGGCTGAATGCGGGGGCGGACGACTATATGGTCAAACCCTTTGATCTTGAGGAGCTTTCGGCGCGGCTGGCAGCCGTAGCCCGCCGCTATTCCGGCAATCCGAACCCGCTGGTCACAATTGGTAATCTCGAGATTGATCTCGCTGCCCGCTCGGTCCGGCGTGAAGGAAGGCTGGTGCCCCTGACAGCGCGTGAATGGGTGCTGTTCGAAGGCTTTGTGCAACACCCTGGTCAAATCCTGTCCAAAGCACAGCTCGAAGAGCGGATTTACGCCTTTGACACCGAGGTCGAGAGCAACACAATCGAGGTGCATGTCAGCCGCCTGCGCAAAAAACTGGACAAGGGCGCCATCGAAACCGTGCGTGGCCTTGGCTACCGATTGGGGGGCGCAGCTTGAGCCTGCGCCTGCCACAGTCCCTGCATGGGCGTTTGGCGCTCACAATCGGGCTGGGTGTGGCTGTCTTGTGGGGTATTACCGCGCTGGTCACCGCCTCTGTCATTCGACATGAAATCAACGAGGTTTTTGACAGTGCTCTGGAAGAAACCGGGCAGCGTATTTTGCCGCTTGCCATCAAAGAGATTCTTGAACGTGAAGATGATGGCACCGAACAGCTGATCACCACGCTTCGGGAACATGATGAGTTCCTGACCTATGTGGTGCGGGACGCGTCTGGGCGGGTCCTGCTGCGATCTCATGACGCCGATCTGGATGGTTTTCCACCGATCAAGAACACCGGTTTTTTGGAAACCTCCACTCACCGGATTTATTATGATGCCGCCCTTGGCGGAGATTTCACCATCGCCATCGCCGAACCCCTGGAACGCCGCAGCGAAGTGGCCCGGGAAACCCTGATGACTCTGGGGTTTCCACTACTTTTTCTTCTACCGCTGATGCTGGCGGGGATCTGGGTTTTGGTGAGCCTGATGTTACGCCCATTGCGCGGGTTTTCGACCGAGGTCGCTACAAGGGACGGCCATAACCTGAAGCCAGTGAATGTGGGTGGTTTCCCCAAAGAAATTGCGCCCGTTGCCGAGGCCGTGAACCAGCTTCTGGACCGCCTTCAGCGCACGCTTGACGCCGAACGCAGCTTTACCGCCAATGCGGCGCATGAGTTGCGAACCCCGGTTGCCGCAGCGCTGGCACAAACTCAGCGCCTGTTGGTGGAAACAGGCGAGGATACTACCAGCCAGCGCGCCAAGGACATTGAAGCGTCCCTGAAACGATTGAATCGTCTTTCTGAAAAGCTGATGCAGATGGCGCGCGCCGAAGGTGCGAACCTGCGCACGCAAACCCCAAATGATCTGTCGCTGGTGCTACGGATGGTTGCAGAGGATCTGGGGCATTCAGAGGACGACCAAAGATTGAATCTGGTGGTGCCGGATCATCCCGTGATGTCAAGTATTGACCCCGACGCCTTTGCCATCCTTGTCCGCAACCTGCTGGAAAACGCACTGCACCACGGCGAACCTGGTGGACCAGTCAGCGTTTCCCTGATGCCCGACGGCACCCTTCGTGTCGCAAACAGAGGTCCGGTCGTTCCCCCAGAGGTGCTTGGTGAATTAGCGCGGCGCTTTGCCCGTGGCCAAACCCCCGCCAAGGGGAGTGGCCTTGGCCTGGCGATTGTACAGACAATTGCCCACGGGAT
>PIVL01000353.1 GCA_003354145.1 Paracoccaceae bacterium | reverse complement strand
CCCATGCACGCGGAACGCAATCGGAGCGGCAATGATGGCCGCAGCGCAATAAGTCCCCCAAGCGATAGTAAAGACAGGTAGTGCATCGCTCATGTATTTTGCAATTCCGTCACGCACGGGAATGACAAACATAGCGAGTGCCATGAGCGCCATGCCCATCAGAATGCGATCTGAGGTCGCGCCAGTGGTCGAGGGTATGCTGATTGGAAAATCTCCATTAGTCACTTGCTTCTGCCACATGCCTATCGCCGATGGTGGTCTTTCGTACTGGCCTCAGGCTTCGAGACTATAGCCCTTGGTTCGCCCAATGGCCTCCATGCAGCCATCATAAGAAAGTCCGGGCGAAATACGCCACTGACAAAACCAAACCGAACGCGATCACGACACTGCGGAGGTATTTTGTGTTCACGCGTTTGGCCAACCGACCTCCAACGTATCCTCCGATTGTGCTGCCCACCATCATTGTAACCGCTTCCGGCCAAGCGATCAGCCAGCCAACCCCAAAAACAAGGATGCTGAGGATTGTAAAGCTCGTTGCCAGTAAGTTCTTGATGCTGTTGGCGATATGAAAATCTGAAAATCCCATGATCTGTGCAATTGCAAGCAGAATGATCCCAAGGCCTGCGCCAAAGTATCCGCCATAGATCGATGAAATGAACAGCGCCACATAGATCAACGAGTTTCCGCGTGCTTCCCCCAATATTTTTATCAGCCAAGCGCGAAGCCTGTCCCCAAACGCGAAGAGGCCTGTCGCAATGAGAATGAGAAATGGAATGAGAGCGACAAAGACATCAGGATCGGACACCAAAAGCAAAAGCGAACCTAGGACTGCGCCAACGCCAGACACGAAAAGCAGGGGTAGCAGGCTCTTACCCAGTCCACGCAGTTCTTCTCGATATGCAGGAAGTGCCGCCGCATTCGAAGGTAGCAGCGCGAGGTAGTTCGTCGCATTCGCCACAATCGGCGGCAGCCCGACTGCCATGAGCGCCGGAAAAGTAAACAGCGTGGCACCGCCAGCGATGGCATTCCAGACTCCGCCGAAAAGGCCGATGGTTACTAAGATCAAAGCTTGTGTCACTTCCATTACGATCCCTCCATTCAATTGTCGGGATCATATGGCTGGGGTTGATTTAGCAAAAACGAATAAATACGATGATTGTCATGAATTCAAACGAACGTCTACCTATCAGCAGTGATCTTCTCCAGACCTTTGTGAGGATCGCAGAATACGGTAACCTGACTGTTGCAGCGGGGAAGCTTGGGCGAACGCAGTCCGCGATCAGTGTTCAACTCCGCAAGCTCGAAGAAGGCTTGGGCACGACACTCTTTGTTCGAACCGCGAAAGGCATGACGCTGACACCGTCTGGCGAGGCATTGCTATCGCGCGCCAACTCGATCCTCGCTGACCTGCGGGAGGCCGCAAAGCTCTTTCGGGAACCACTGACCGGCACGATCCGCGTCGGTCTTCCGGACGATTTTGATGAAACTGTCCTGGAACGCATCCTCATGGAGTTTTCTCATGCGCACCCGGGGGTTCAGGTGCTGGCCAAGTCAGGCTGCACATCGGGATACGCCGCCGCGATCCGAGATGGAGAATTGGACGTTGCTGTCTGCTCTGGTCTGGATGTTCCGGGCGGCGCAGCGCTCGACACCGAAGAGATCGTCTGGGCCACGCGAAAGGGCAAGACCTGGTCCAATACGGAAACCATCCCTCTGGCAGTGCTGGATCGTCGATGTTATTGGCGTGATCTGCCGATAAAGGTGTTGGACACCGCTGGACGACGGCACACGGTTTCGTTCCAAAGTGGCAGCTTTACAAGCCTTCAGGCTGCCCTTCGCGCCGGTATCGCCGTCGGGCTGTTACCGAAATCCTGTGTCGGTGACGGTTTGCAGATCCTGACCGAGGCAGAGGGATTTCCCAAGCTACCGGTCTCACACCGCTCTATCCTAACGTCTGCGCACGCATCCAAGCCGATTAGTGAGGCAATGGTAGAAGCAATCCGAAACGCACGGCTGCAATAGAGGTATATTGAACAAAGCAGAACTCCGCCGCGTAGCTTCGAGCCCTATCCCAATTGCAATTCAAGCCTATGCTCAAACCCGATGCGGCCGCGAAAAACGGGACCGCTATCCTGCATCCCATAGCCTCTATACACTGCAAGAGCTGGTTCGTTCCCGACATCAACGGCCAGAACGAGCTTACTGGCCATTGGCCAGTGTGTGTCAGCCGCGTCAAGAGCTAGGCCGAACGCAATCCGTCCAAGCCCCTGACCCTGGTAGTCTTCGGCGATTTTTAAACCGTGTAACGAAACCGCGCCGTCTAGCACCCAAGAAGGCGACAATGGCGGTCTCTTCAAAAGCACAACCCCTACAGGATAGTCGCCGATAAGGAATGCTAGACCGAGCAGTGTATCTGCATCGACCTTCTCCCATTCGCGCACGGTAGCGTCAAACGTGCCGCCGAGATCTTCTTGGTCGCTTGACACCTTCAGAGACGATAGTACTGCTCGCCCAGAAGGGCTTAGGTTCGCGATGCTTGTTGCTATCAGAGTCGATTTTGTGTGCGTTAGCTTCATTCTTCAAGTCTCGTCAAATGTGGAAACTGTTTCCAACTAAATTTCATTCACGAATGTGATAACCGACATTCGTACACTCCGCAGCATTGGGCAATATGGGCTCCTTGTTGCCATTCGCTGCGGTTGTCACCAAGGTCCGCAGTGGGCCGAGGCTGTGTAAAAGCTCTGGCGGTTGTCCGCGTTCAGTCGAAAATGCCTGTTGGTCAGTCAAGAAGAAGTCTGGACAGTTTGCAGGGCGGAAGGAGCCGTTCGCTGCAATGTGCATCAAGGTCTGCTGAGCGGATCTAACTGACATTCATTTGCGGTGTTTGTCAAACAAGTTGTCCGCCGATTTCATGCGGCGTCTCTGATTTCAGGCGCGCCGGTTTCGCGTTCCGGGTTCAGCCACACGGGTCCGGCAGGCTTCCAGTTGCGCGTGTTTCCTGACCATCGTTCTGGTTTTTGTGCGTGGGCATTTGCATAGAGGATTGCGCGGTTTGCGAGGGCCACGCGGTCTTTTCCGCTGTGGCGCATGTTTGGCGTGACGAAGCGGATCGCGCTGTGGAGGTGTTCGTTATTGTACCAAGTGGCGAAAGATTTCACCCAGGTCTGCGCATCAGCTTTGGTGGCAAAACCCTTGTTTGGCCAATCCGGGCGATACTTACAGGTGCGAAACAGCGCCTCGGAGAACGGATTGTCATTGCTGACGCGCGGGCGGCTGTAAGACGCGATGATGCCCAACTTTTCCAGTGTCACTTTCATCGTGGCCCCCTTCATAGGACTGCCGTTGTCGGCATGCAGGTCAATCGCTCGCGCTCAGATTGTACGTGGCAAAAACCACCGTTTGGGTAAAGTAGTGGTGATTGCATTGAAATTGAACAGAAGTTCATATCCCAGAGGTCGGATTGTTGCGTAAATTATTTTGGATTGTAGCTACTTTGTTGTCAGTTTCTGCAATCGACTTCTTCCTTGTTTCACGCGCCGACAGAGCTTTGCGTGATCCTAGAAGTGGTGTGGCCAGCGTATATGATTTTGACATTCTGGAATTCACCAATGATCACTTGCAGCATTGCATAACTGATAGCTATTATTTCGTCTATTCATATCGAGCATGCATTTCCCCAAACGGAAAATCTAGTGATGGTGCCCCACTGAGTTACTCTTTGATCTACATAAAGCCCAGAGCCTTGCTATCGCTTTGGAGGTTGATAATGAAGCAAGACGAATACCTTAATAGCTTTGAGTTTTCTGGGGAAACATTGCAGAAATACCAACAAAACGTCACATAAGGACTTATAATCATGGCTAGCACTGATGAACTCGCGCAACTTTCGAACATGTCATATGAGAATAGAACAAACGCAAACTATGGCGATTTTGTTTTAATATCATCTACCGCTGACGATGCATCCGTTGTCGGCTGCATACATAAAAGTTTGCTTGATCGAATTGATGGTTGGCGTCCATCAGTCTAACCCGGATTTCCCAAGTAACTTGTCGATTTAGCATCACCGGCGGTCCGTAATGTGTTATATTACAGCATGTTACTGGACTGGAGGCGGCAGATTATGGATCACCCGAAGGGTGCAGACAAAACGGGTGATGTTCGGCTCGGTTTTGACCGTCGAGTGCGGCTGGAATTTCATGGTTCCAAGATCAGTTCTGACGGCGGATTGCTGTTGTTCCGAGAACTGGATGAAGTGCTCGGTCTGCACGA
>PIVL01000764.1 GCA_003354145.1 Paracoccaceae bacterium | reverse complement strand
GTTCAGCGACGTTTTTCATTTTTTTCTCGCCAAGGTCTTCGTAAAGGGCGCGTATCTTGTTTTTTACCTGGTCGAACACCGTGCCCGAAATGTAAATTCCACCACTTTCGGCAAGCCCTTGAATGCGGGCTGCAATGTTGACGCCATCACCAAAGAGATCATCCTCCTCAATAATCACGTCGCCCAGATTGATACCAATGCGAAATTCCATACGCCGATCTGTGGCGGTATCTTCGTTACCCTCAGCTATATCGCGTTGCATGTCGACGGCAAAATCGACTGCATCGACCGCACTCTGAAATTCCATCAGAAACCCATCACCTGCCGTACCCACGATGCGTCCGCTGTGCTCTTTGACATTGGGGTCGATCACCTTCTTGCGATGATCTTTTAATTGATCAAGAGTCCCAATCTCGTCGATGCCCATCAAACGGGTATAACCCGCCACGTCGGCGCTAAGGACTGCAACAAGTTTTCGTGTTACTCCGCCGGAAACACTCGTTTCTGAATTCGCCATACCCGCTTCTCCATGTGAACAATGTCCCGGATTAGCGACCCAACACACGTTGGATCAAAGTGGTGTGTGTCTAAGTTTACGCTTATAAGACCCGAGTTGTCGAGCAAACACCGGTTCACCGATCTCTTTCAGATGGCCTCCCTGCCCTCCGGTTCGATGTCGGCCGCTGGGCCGTCCATGTCGCGCACATCTTTCATCCAGGTATCTAGTTCAGCGATTTCGACTTTCGTCATCCGCAATCCCAATCGTGACCGGCGCCATACAACGTCCTCGGCGATGCGCGCGTATTCCTTTTTCATCAATCAGACAATTTCACGTTCTGTCAAAGTTGCGGCAAATATCTTGCCCATGTCCTTGGCCGATTTGGCGTCGCCAAGGATCTGTCTGGCTTCGGTGCCATAGGCCTAAACCAAACGCGTCGCCCAGAACTCATCCAGAAATGTATAACTTTGACGCAATTCCCGGATCAGTATGGCAACGCCGTTCACCGGGAAATCTCCACCGGGCAGGCTAACGCCGGCGGTCCAGTTCG
>PIVL01000763.1 GCA_003354145.1 Paracoccaceae bacterium | reverse complement strand
GTTGAACCTGTGTGTCTGCCTTCTGCCATGGACGTGCAGACCTTTTTGCCGCGTCAGAACCGTCAGATTCAACTTGGGGATGGCAGCGGTCGCTCGCTGGGTGCGCCAATAAGTCAGGCTGCGTGGAATCAAACAAGGCGCGACATGAATATCGATATGGCGCGCGTTGAAGGTCTGGTCGAAGAAGCTGGCCGCGACTGGGCTGCTTTATCGGGCCGCAGCACTGCTCCGATTGAGCACTACAGGACCGATGATGCTGAAATCGTTTTCGTCACCATGGGCAGCATGGCGGGCACGTCCCGCATCGCCGTGGACGCATTGCGCGCGCACGGCGTTGCAGCGGGGCTGGTAAAAGTGCGCCTGTTCCGTCCTCTGCCTGCCAAAGCCTTGCGGCAGGCGCTGGCAGATGTGCCCTGCGCGCTGGTTCTGGATCGCAACTATTCGCCGGGTACAGGTGGCGTGCTGCATCAGGAACTGAAATCAGCGCTGTTCGGCATGACGGACGCTCCGCGTCTTTACGGCTTTCTGACAGGCGTCGGCGGTGTCAACGTGTCGGCAGAAACTCTTGAACAACTGGCTGCGGACTATGGCGATGCTGCGCCGAACAATCAACCGATCTGGGTGGAGTAAACGCATGGAAATGATCAACTACAATGACGAAGGTCAGTTCTGTTCGGGGCATGTTGCCTGTGCAGGCTGCGTCGAAGCACTGTCGATGCGGGTGATCCTGAATGCCGTCGGTAAGGACACGGTCGGTGTTGTTGCCCCTTCCTGTTCGGCGGTCATTCTGGGCGGCCACCCGATGAGTGCCGCAAAGATTCCGGTTCTGCACGGCACGCTGGAATCCGCCGCTGCCTCGGCCAGCGGTATCAAGCGCGCGCTGATTGCCCAGGGGCGCGATGACACAACGGTTCTGTGCCTGGCCGGTGATGGCGGCACCTATGACATTGGTCTTCAGTCGCTTTCGTCCGCCGCCGAGCGCAACGAGGACATCCTCTATATCTGCTTTGATAACGAAGGCTATATGAACACCGGCGGGCAAAAAAGCTC
>PIVL01000762.1 GCA_003354145.1 Paracoccaceae bacterium | reverse complement strand
CCATTCACGCCAGCGCAACTCAGCTGGCAACTCGTCCAGCTCTCGGTCAAACGGGGTTTTGTTGTTTGCCATCACATCTTCCATTGCCGCATGGCCGAACCACAAAACAGGTACCCACTTTTGTTGGCCATGCTCATATCCCGTATAGCCGGAACGTGGACCGCCCGGTCAATTCGCGCACCACGCCAAGTTCAACCAGCCGGTCACAAAGTCGGCGGGCCGAACGATCGGTCATTCGAATAGATGTTCCTTTGATCATCGGCGACAACATTCCCGAAGGCGACACAGCGTCATGGCTAAAGAACAATTCCAGCGCTTCGCGAGCCCCTTTTGCGCGCAACTTTGGTGCAATTGCAGACAGCTTGGACGCCCGCCGGTTCAAATCGGCTGCACTGCGGATGGCCCCGTCACAGGCGGCAATCATCGCCCGATGCACACAACGCTCGGGATCAGCCCTGCCATCTGAAATCGCGCGTATATCCTTTCGCGACAGATGTGAGGCCAATAGCGGCAGGGGCCGATCCCAGCCAATTGCCCTTGTTAGGGTCACATCAGCCAACATTAGCGCCGCCACTTCCTGTCGCGGAAACTGTTGTAGCACGCCTGCCAACACCTGCGTTGCCTGCGCGACTGGCGACCCGTCAGCTGACTTTGGGTTCTGCAGTGTGGCGGCGACCTGATCCGGCAACAGCTTGCCTAACTGGGCGCTCCAATCTGAACCTTTCAAATTGATCCGCGTCAGCTTACGCCAGGCCATAAACATATCACCCGCCGGGCCCAGGGCGTCCCCGGCCCGCGCCAGACACACTGCATCGCGGATATCAGCGGCACTTTCAGTGCGCCCTTCAAGTTTTAGACAGGCAACAGCTGCGTTCAGAGCCATCCGATCCCGCAACAAAGCACCCGGCAACACGCCATATGGATCGCGCAACACGCCGTCCAACGCGGCCAACGCCGCGCCAGAAGAAAATGCTACAGTATCAACAGCTTCACCCCGTGCAGAGGTGACCCAGAGCGGCATTCGGGGTATAAGGTACGAGACGATTTCAGCGAT
>PIVL01000761.1 GCA_003354145.1 Paracoccaceae bacterium | reverse complement strand
CCACCGAGAAAGCGCCCTTACATTGAACGGCATGGCCGCAAGTGGCTGGCCGCATCCTTCATTTTCATACTGGTGGTGGTCTTTGCAAACCACGTCGCCGGGAAGGCCATCGCGCAGGCGGCATACGACGCAGTGAACTTTGAAAACTTAAACTAGGAGATAGAGATGAACGACGAACCAGCATATGGCAAAGGCCATAATTCACCTCCCGCCGATCCGGCAGTCGATCCGGTAAAGGCAGCGCTTGCGGAATTTGCCGACACTATGGCTGAAGCGGACAATTGGTTGGACGGAGAGAAAGTCGAAACCGAAGCCCAGCACGACGCGGTTGACGCGATCCTGAAGGTTATCCGCAAAGCCGGGACCGCGATCGGGAAGGCCGAGAAGGACTATGTGAAGCCGCATCATACCGCTTGGCAGACCGCCAAGGCACTCTGGGCACCGACCATCAAGGACTTGAAATCTCAGAAGGAAGGATTGGCGAAGCTGGTCAGCGACTTCAAGGTCAAATTAGCCGCCCAGAAAGAGGAAGAGTCGCGGCTGGCGCGGATCGAGGCTAAGAAACTTGAGGCCGAGGCAAAGGCGAAGATTGCCGCAGCCGACAAGGCGGACATCGAGAGCGTCAGGGAGGCCGAGGCCAAAATCGAAGAAGCCAAGGCCGCGAAGAAGGCGTCCAGTGCAGCGAATAAAGACACGGTAAAAGGTCTGCGCACGGTCCATCACCACGCGGTGGACGACTACAAATTGGCCATCAACTGGATCGCCACGAACGACAAGGACGCGATCAAGGACTTTGTGGACGAATACGCAAGGCGCAACCACCGGGACTCGAATATTTCTGGCGTCAGGTCTTGGTCCGAAAAGGCTGCTTTCTGAATGCAGAAAATTGCTTGAACAGAGGGTCAGCAACAGGTAAGCTGGCCCTCATTGGAGATAAGAGATGAAAGGTTTCCGACATGCCGACAAAAGCTAAACCAAAGGCCGACCAAAAGGTTGACCCAAAGGACGCGCCGGAAGTGAAAAAGGAGCCGGTGACGGGTCTTGCGCTTCTGCGC
>PIVL01000352.1 GCA_003354145.1 Paracoccaceae bacterium | reverse complement strand
GTGACCTGACACAGGCCGCAGCCAATCTGTTTGACCATCTGCACCAGCTTGACGTCACCGGCAAACCTATCGCAGTGGCCCCGATCCCACACGAGGGTCTCGGCGTCGCCATCAACGACCGCCTAAAACGCGCCGCCGCGCCGCGTGACTAGAGTATGCGTTCGCAAAATTGGTAATCTATAGCTGATTTCATGCAGGACGAACTCCTGGCTCAGGCCCGCCCCGCACTTGCCGACAAGTGCAACGGATCAATCCCAAGCGCGTTAAGCGCGGCGCCCCATTTTTCGCTGTCTTTCAGTGTGTAGACCAATTCGTCACTGGCATCAGTGGTAAGCCAGCCATTGCGTCCAATTTCGGCCTCAAGCTGCCCCTCGCCCCAGCCCGCATAGCCCAACATCATCAACGACCGCTCGGGGCCTGTTCCAAGGGCAATATCCTCAAGAATATCCAACGTAGCGGTCATGCTGAACCCACTCGATACCTTCAGCGTCTGCAGATTCGAGACATATTCCGCCGAATGCAGCACAAATCCACGGGCGCGTTCCACAGGGCCGCCAAAATGCACTGGCAGATTACTGGCCGGTTCAGAAGGCTTGATCTCAAGCTGGTCCAGCAAATCAGACAGAAGCACATTCGGCGTTGGTTTGTTGACGATCAATCCCATTGCACCGTCTTCGCCGTGACTGCAGACAAAGATCACTGAATGCTCGAATCGGGGGTCGCCCATTCCGGGCATTGCGATCAAAATTTTGCCGGTCAGGTTCATGTGTTTGTTGCCTGTGTCTTTTAGGTAGCCATGTCGATTCCACCATGACCATCCCCAGACCGCCATGCAAGTAGACAGATTAGCCCAGCCCAAACGTTACACCATGTTGACCCGAATGTGACTTGGCAAACGTCCCAATGCAGCCCATTTAGGAAGCATGATCAAACACCTGATATCTGCCCTGTTGCTTGGCCTTACGCTCTCGGGTCCTACCCGTGCTGGCGGCGTGGATGACTTGGCACAGTTGGATGTGTTGGACGGTGGCCCGACCAAACTCGGCAGCTATGTTGCCGCGCTCAGGCTAACCCTACCAGAGGGATGGAAAACCTATTGGCGCGCACCCGGTGACGCCGGTATCCCGCCGCGGTTTGACTGGCGTGGCTCGCGCAATGTCGGTTCGGTCAGTATTACCTGGCCAAGCCCGGAAGTATTTGATCAGAACGGATTTCAGACCATAGGCTATGAAACGCAAATGGTGCTGCCAATCGAAATCACCCCTGTGCGCGCCGACCGTCCGATCCACCTGAAAGGCGAGATGGAGTTTGGCATGTGCAAAGAGGTCTGCATTCCCGGTGCGCTGAAATTCGACCATGACGTTGACGCAGACGCGCCGCGTAACCCGGTGATTGTCGCCGCATTGGCCGAGCGCCCCTTTTCCGCATCCGAAGCCGACGTGCGCACCGCCGCTTGCCGCCTGTTGCCCACCAAGGATGGCATGCAGATTACCGCTCAGATCACCATGCCATCTGCAGGCGGACACGAAGTCACGGTGATCGAGCCGGGCAACCCGGCGCTTTGGTCGGCCGGCACCAGCACCAAACGATCTGGCAACACGCTGACCGCCACCACTGAACTGGTAAATACCGGGTCAGGCAGCTTTGTGCTGGACCGCTCAAACATCCGCATCACGGTGCTTGGGAAAAACCATTCCGTCGATATTCAGGGCTGCGACGCCGGATGAGCAGACAGCCCATGCTTGGCGCAATTGCTGTTGTCATTCACAATGATCAGGTGCTGCTTGCCAAGCGTCGAAAAAACCCGGACAGCGGACTTTGGGGCTTTCCCGGAGGTCATGTCGAACTAGGTGAAACCGCACTTGCGGCGGCGGCGCGCGAATTGCAGGAAGAAACCGGCATTACTGCAAATCCCATCGACTATCTGACCAACATCGACGTTGTTTTTTGCAACCCGGACGGTTCAGTCGCTGTGCATTATCTGCTCGCCGTGGTTTTGTGTGACTATGTCAACGGCACAGTGCAGGCCGCCGATGATGTTAGTGACGCGCGATGGTTTGACTGCGACGACATCCGCGCCGGTTCCATCTCAATGAGCGACCGCGTTGTCGAGGTCATGGATATGGCATCTGCCCGCCAATCCTAAGACGAACCAATCCAAATTCTTCTCGTTAAAAATACTTCCGCCGGAGGCATCCCGAACTAAAGATCACACTTGCCGCGGACTTCGGCGCACCACATACAATGCCGCCACCAGAAAGACCACGGCAATTATCACCAGAGCTCCAGACAAGAACAATAGCAATCCAGCGCGAATTGGCGCCAACCCGAAATCGAACGCGGCTAGCCATTCCGGCAGCGTCCCTGCCACCAGAACCCAGCCCACAGTCGAAGCCAGCCAACCCAGCATCAGCGCCCAGGTGACAATCATAACGCCCCGTAGACCGGGATTGCGGCCGTCAAAGGCCCGGCGCATCGCAGCCAGCGGGCGACCTATATCTTTTTGCATTGCGATCAAGGCGGGAACCAGCAACAGCACCAGAAACATGCCAAAACCCAAACCATAGACCAACGTGATCACAGTCGGTTTCAAAAACTGCGCCTGTTGTGATTGCTCATACAGCAGCGGTGCAAGTCCCAGAACCGTTGTCATCGTCGTTAGCATCACAGGTCGCAGACGGTCTGATGCTCCGTCAATAATTGACGGAATCAGCCCGCGATCATCGGCGTATTCATCTATCGTTGTCACCAGCACGATGGAATCGTTGATGATGATCCCTGTCATCCCAAGCATCCCAACCACAGTGAACATACTTAGCGGCACACCCCAGGCATGATGGCCATAGATCGTGCCGACCAAACCAAATGGAATAATCGCCATCACCACCAAAGGTCGCGTCCAGCTGGCAAACACCCAGGCCAACACCAGATAAATTCCGGTCAAGCACAGGATCAGCCCAGTGCGTGCATCACTGAGGAAATTGTCTTCTTGCTCGCTAAGGCCCGCCAGCTGCCATTCAACTTGTCGCTCGCTGGCGATCTTTGGCAGAATTTCATTCTTCAGCGCCGCAGTAATTTCTTCGGCGCGTGCCGGATCATCCTCGGAAATGTCGCCGGTGACTGAAATCAGCCGTATGCCGTTCTCGCGTCGCACCGTCGAAAACCCGCTGCGTTGCGTCACGCTGACAATATCGGCCAGTGGCACATAGTTGCCTTGTGGTGTTCGCATTTGGGTGCGCTCCAGAAAATCCGCTGTCAGTTCACCCACTGGCAGTTCTACCCAGATTGCCGCGCTGCGCGGCCCATCCGGATAAGTCGCCGCCTCGATCCCGTTCAACCTTGCGCGCAACGCCCGGCCCAGCGCTTCGATTGTGAACCCCAATGCCTGCCCCTGCGCAGTCAGGTCCAAAATGATCTCTTCCTTGTCATAGGCCAGATTATCCTCTACCGCAGACACTTCGGAATAGCGCAGCAAGGCGGTTTGCAAATCCTCAGACGCAGCTTTCAGAGTTGCCACATCTGCGCCGTAAAACTGAACATCCAACGTGTCGCCACCCGGGCCGGATCGCCATCCCCGGAATGACACGATTTCAGCCATTGGGTGGCGGTTCACCGCATCCTGCAATTCGGCGACGAATGCAAAACTGGAATAGTCACGCAGATCGGCGTCAATCAGTTCGATGGACAATCCGCCCAGCAAGTCTCTGTCTTTGGTTTCAACACCAGACAAGCCCCTCCCCGGATTGCCACCAATTTCGGCCATCACATAATCCAGCGGATTGCGGCCATAACGCTCTTCATACTCGGTGCCCAGCGCCTCGGCCGCGCGCTGCATTTCGCGCATCATTGCAATTGAATCGTCGCGCGTTGCACCCTCGACCATAGCAAAACTACCGGTCACTGAGCCCCGTTCAGGAGCGTTGAAGAACCGCCATTGCACGTCGCCGCGAATAAAGACTGCGACCTGACTGGCCAACAGAACCAAAGCCCCGGCAAGCACCACATAACGACCCTTTACAACCAGCCGGATGAACGGGCGGAACAACGTGCGACGCATCCAAAAAAAGCCCCGGTTCACAACACGATTGGGCAGATCATACCAATGTTTCTTGGCCGAATGCGCAATCGCATGAGACATATGGTTCGGCAGGATCAGGAAACATTCCACCAGCGAGGCGATCAGCACCACGATCACGGTAAACGGAATATCGCGGATCAGATCGCCAAACCGCCCACCAATCGCGGTGAGACCAAAAAAGGCAATCACAGTGGTCAAAGTCGCAGCAAACACCGGCATAGCCATTCGGCG
>PIVL01000760.1 GCA_003354145.1 Paracoccaceae bacterium | reverse complement strand
CGTGAAAGCACCCAGAGTTGGCGGGAGTTGCTGCTTGATCTGCAGCGGCGCGGTCTAAGCCATGCTCCTGAACTTGCCATAGGTGACGGTGCTCTGGGGTTCTGGAATGCGCTGCGTGAGGTCTTTGGTGCCACGAAAGAACAACGCTGCTGGTTCCACAAAACCGGCAACGTGCTGAATGCGATGCCGAAATCGGTTCAGGCTAAAGCCAAGGGCCATCTGCACGACATTTGGCAGGCCGAAACCCGAGTGGATGCTGAAGCCGCTTTTGATTTCTTCGAAGCAACCTACGGGGTAAAATACGACAAGGCCGTCGCCAAACTGACCAAAGACCTCACGCAGCGCATTCCAGAACCCCAGAGCACCGTCACCTATGGCAAGTTCAGGAGCATGGCTTAGACCGCGCCGCTGCAGATCAAGCAGCAACTCCCGCCAACTTTGGGTGCTTTCGCGGTAGCCGTCGGCGAGGCCAATGATCTCCTTACGGCCCCACTCGTCCGCGCCGATGAGCACCAGAACGCATTGCTTTTCCTCTGCCATCCGAGGTCGGAAATACACCCCGTCCGCCCAGATATAAACGAACCGCCGGGCGCTGAGATCGCGGTGTTGCCAGCGGTCATACTCGTCCCACCAATCGGCCTTCAGCCGTGAAATTGTCGTCGATGACAGCCCCGCCGCGTTTGGCCCGAGCAGCGCGGCGAGCGCTTCGTGAAAGTCGCCGGTGGAAATACCTTTGAGATACAGCCAGGGCAGCAGTTCCTCGATGGATTTGGCTTTGCGCAAGTAGGGCGGCAGGATTGTCGACGTGAACCGGACTTTCTCTTCGCCATCGCCCCGATCCCGCACGCGCGGCACCTTGACCGACACCGCGCCGATCCCGGTCATCACCTCGCGCTCCGGCAGATGACCATGGCGAACCAGACGTGCGCGGCCATCACCCGTTGTGTCTGCAGCGTGAGCTTCCAAAAGAACTGAAAGCTCCGCCTCAACCGCCTGCTGGATCAGTCGCTGCGCACCGGATCGCAACAGGTCAGTCAACGGGTCAGGTGAAAATCC
>PIVL01000759.1 GCA_003354145.1 Paracoccaceae bacterium | reverse complement strand
ACAAGTGAGGAGGAAGAAATAATGAAACAAATATTGATGCCGACCACTAGGTCCGCCGCCACTGCAGCGCTTGGCCTGATCATGGCTTTCGGCTTTACCACGGCGACCCAGGCCGGGGTTGGGGCACCCATTGGCGGCTGCCCCGGCGGCGATGGTGCCGCATGGGTTGTGGGTCCCAGTGACTATGCAATCGATTCGGATGTTGGCAATGCTTCCGACCAAAACAATGACGGGTACTCCTGCTTTCGGGTCAACAAAGGCCTTACAAAAAAGCTAGAACCTAATAACGCCGCTTCCGGTCCAAGAGGCGGTTTCGTTGTAAAGGACAACACCAACAAACTTACTGTTGTCCCCCAATAGCGTCTCTTTTCGGGCCAAATCTTTGGCCGTTGAGCCAGCCGCCCGCGCCAATCCATGCGCCGGGCGGCCGTTGGTCATCCGGGCACGCCCTGAGACACGGCCCGAAACCCAAGCGAAATGGAGAAGAAATAATGAAACATACATATATACTATCCACCGCAACTGCCTTGGTTCTGGGGCTTTCAGGTATCGCCTGGGCGGGGGCACCCGTTGAGGTCGACTGCAACGTGAACGGGAATGCGAACTGGTCCTACGAAAAACTTGTAAAGCAGATAATCAACCGGATCTCCAATGCCGGCATAGGCAACGGTGGTGAATTATTTTGGGCCCAAGTTCCCCCGTCTGGTGAACCTGTATTTTTATGTGGCATGGGTTTCGATGGTGAAGAACCCTATGACCACGATCCGGGCAATTCGTACGCGCACAACGCCAATAACTAACCGCAAAGACGACTAATGCGACAAGCCCTGCGGCTCGACCGCTGCGGGGCATTGCAAGCGGCCCAAACGGGCCAATAGCTTCCCCCGGCGGAATGCAATTCAATTCTACCCAACCGACATTGATCCACATCAAAGCGGGTTCACCGGGGTATTGCTATCATGAAGGTTCTGAAACAAGTGAGGAGGAAGAAATAATGAAACAAATATTGATGCCGACCACTAGGTCCGCCGCCACTGCAGCGCTTGGCCTGATCATGG
>PIVL01000758.1 GCA_003354145.1 Paracoccaceae bacterium | reverse complement strand
TTTCAGGTAATGATGCCTTTTGGCACGATGGACCCCGAAATGTCGCTGAAAATTGCGCAAGAAGTCTATGCGGAAGTACCGTATCTAACCAACGTTTTCGAGGATAAGTTCAATCAGGTACTCCTGTCGCGCATCGCCGACGGCGGGTATAATCTCGGGACATCGTTCGCGTGGGAAGATCTGTCTGACCTGAAAGGCCAAAAGATCGCGGGTGCCGGTCTCAACTTGAACTGGCTGAAACTTGCAGGCGTCTCCGAGGTGCAATCTTCGCTGGCCACGGCCTATACCGAGATGAAAACGCACGTCTATGAGGGGTGGATCATGTTCCCATCGGCGTGGGTAAACCTGAAACTATACGAGCCTGGCCCCTATTACACGTTGATCGGCTTTGGCTCGATGACTTGGCATGGCTTGACCATAAACAAGGACACTTACGCCGAGCTTCCAGATGACGTGAAGGAAATCTTGCTAGAAGTGGCCGCAGATTTCGAACAGCAAACTGGTTCGGTCAATGCCTCGGAATATGACCGGTTGGTTGATGTTCTGCGTGACACGATCACTGTTAGCGAAATCTCGCCGGAGGTCCGAAAGGACTGGGCAGACTCTTTGGCAGGGTGGCCGCAAACGCTGGCGACAGAACTTGATTCACAAGGTCTGCCCGCAACTCAGGTTCTGAATCTGGTCCTAGAGCGTGCAGAAGCCAACGGCTACGAGTGGCCGGTGCGCTACGAGATCAAATAATCCGGAAAGGCGCGGCGTAGTTCGCTATGACGCGCCTTTTCTATTTTTCCCTCTAACGAAAATCGAGATTCCAAGATGTTGCTGGTTCGCCTGACGGATCGTCTGACCAAGCTGCTAATGGTCCTCGGCGCAATCTGGGCGTTTGTTCTTTGCTTTTTTATACTTGCAGACATCATTTTTCGTGCGCTGAACCTGCCGATATCGGGCACCAAAGAGATCGTGGCGAATTCGGTGGTTATTATCGTTTTCATGCAGGTGGGGTACGCGGTGCGCAGTCAGTCTATGCTGCGGGCTGACTTTCTGGTGGTGATGCTGCC
>PIVL01000757.1 GCA_003354145.1 Paracoccaceae bacterium | reverse complement strand
GAGCTATGCGCGAATTTGGGTGATGGCTGAAATTTAAAGGCGACGTATCGTGGCGGGAGTCAAAGCCTGCCAGAACCTCACAAGGAGCGATACGCCATGAAAGACGATAGAACGATACTGCCCTTCCGCCAATCTGAAAAGATTGATGATCCTTTGACAGAAATTGCGCGCGAGGGTGCGCGACGTATGCTTGCCGAAGCATTGGTTGCGGAGGCGGATGCTTTTGTGGCCAGTTTCAGCGAAGAGCGACTGACGGACGGTCGACATCGCATTGTGCGGCATGGGTTTGGGCCGGAACGCCAGCTTCAGACGGGGATCGGCGCTGTTGAAGTGCGACGACCCAAAGTCCGGGATCGTGGCCTTGAGGTGGCTGATGTCAGTAAAATTCGTTTCACCTCAGGTATTCTGCCAAAATGGGCGCGCCGTTCTCCAAGCCTGGATGCCCTTTTGCCGGTGCTGTATCTGCGCGGGATTTCCACAGGTGATTTTCAGGAGGCGCTGGGTGCCCTGCTTGGCCCAGACGCGCCGAACCTGTCGCCCGGTGTGATCACGCGCCTTACGGCGGGGTGGCAGGCGCAGTATGACAGCTGGCAGCGGCGGGATCTTTCGGCCCGCCGTTATGTCTATATTTGGGCCGACGGTGTCTATCTTCAGGCGCGCATGGAAGAGAACGCAGAATGTATGCTGGTAATCATCGGTGCCACGCCTGAAGGGAAAAAGGAGCTGTTGGGCTTTCAGGTTGGTCTGCGCGAAAGCGCGCAAAGCTGGCGTGAGTTGTTGGTCGGTCTCCGGGGCCGCGGTTTGTCCGTCGCCCCAGAGATTGCCGTCGGCGACGGTGCCATGGGCTTCTGGAACGCTCTGGACGAGATATTTCCCAGCACCAGGCATCAGCGCTGCTGGGTCCATAAAGTTAAGAACGTGCTGAACCATTTTCCCAAGCCTATGGCGGCGGCGGTGAAGTCCGATCTGAACGACATCCAGCATGCGGAAACACGCGCCGAAGCCCTGGTGGCAATAGATCTGTTCAAAGAGAAATACGGTGTCAAATTTGAGAAGGC
>PIVL01000756.1 GCA_003354145.1 Paracoccaceae bacterium | reverse complement strand
TCCCCAAGCGAATTGGCATTGGCCTTTGCTGTTGCGACCTTGGCAGGCGTGGTCAAAGGCCTGGTCGGGTTCGCCATGCCGATGATCCTGATTTCCGGGCTGGGCATGTTCCTGCCTCCTGAAATCGCACTGGCCGGGCTGATTCTGCCAACTTTGGTGACCAACGGCATGCAGGCCCTGCGGCAGGGTTGGGGAGCAGCATGGCGTTCGGTCAAACAGTTCCGGGTTTTTTTGGGAATCGGGTTGGTGTTCTTGCTGTTCAGTGCTCAGTTTGTGCGGGTCTTGCCGGTGAACGTGATGTTTCTGATTATCGGTGTTCCGGTCACCATATTCGCGTTTATGCAATTGACCGGTTTTGCTTTTACTCTGGCTGTACCTAGCAAACGGATCGAAGCCGCTGTTGGCGCGTTTGCCGGTTTCATTGGCGGGATGTCAGGGGTCTGGGGGCCGCCGACTGTGGCCTATCTGACGGCGCTGAACACACCCAAAGATGAACATATTCGCGTGCAGGGGGTAATTTATGGGCTTGGAGCCGTGGCGTTGTTAGGCGCTCATATTGGGTCCGGTGTTATGCGGCTGCAAACATTGCCATTCTCGGTGTTTCTGTTGGTGCCTGCTGTATTCGCAATGCAGATCGGCCTGCAGCTGCAAACACGAATAGATCAGGCGACTTTCAAAAAGGCGACACTGGTGGTTTTGTTGATCGCCGGGCTGAATCTCGTGCGGCGTGGGGTGATGGGGTAGGGACACAGGCTGCCTGAACCAACAATTCCAGCGATGCACAAAGCCTGGTTTTCACCGAACAGGCGTATGAAAGTTCCAATGTGATAAGGAAAATCTCGGGAGCTCGTGTTTTTAGGAACTGTCAGAGCGGTCAGATACGCATGCGCGGCACGTCGTGCGGGTCAAGCCGGAGTTCGATCAGGATAGGACCTTCGCGGGTTTCAAGCGCGGCAATCGCGGTTTCCAGTTCCTCTTTTGTGTGCACTTTAATCCCTTGCCCGCCTAGCGACGTGGCGATCTCGGCAAAAGAGGGCCAATGGAATTCCGTCAGACTTGG
>PIVL01000351.1 GCA_003354145.1 Paracoccaceae bacterium | reverse complement strand
CGGTCGGCGATGTCAAACAATACCTTCTTGCGCGCTGCAGGCGCCAGCCCCGACCAGCGCCCATCCTCATAGGCTGCACGCGCCGAAGCTACTGCGCGATCCACATCTGCTGTGCTGGCGCCCTGCAGCGTAGTCAGCTCTTTACCGTCAATGGGCGAGGTAACATCAATCGGCGTCCCGGACCCTGAATGCCATGCGCCGTCAATGAACAGCTTTTGCGCGGGGACCAGGACAGAGCGTAGTGAGTCGATGCTGGATTGGTTTGTCATGAGCTACCTGTCCGGTTCATTATTTGAACCAATGGTTCTAAAACAGATTGACAGACCACCTCTGATCCGTCAAGAGAAATGCGTATCACTATTGGATCTGCCCACATGGGAACCGTCGCCAAAGCCTTATCGCTGCTGTCGCAGTTCAATCTGTCGCGCCCGGAAATCGGGCTGAGCGACATGGCGCGGCTGTCAGGGATGAACAAGGCAACCGTGTTCCGTTTGCTCGGCGAACTGGAAACTGGTGGATTTGTCGAGCAGATCGGAACGACGCGTGCCTATCGGTTGGGCAGCGGCTTTTTGCGGCTGGCAACATTGCGCGATGCTGCAGTGCCATTGCGATCTGTTGTGGGCGACGTACTGCACGATCTATGTGCCCAGACCAACGAAACCGTGCACATGTCACTGGTACAGGGCCAGAACCTGAACACTTTGTCACATAGATACAGCAACATCCACGCAACACGGGTGATGATGGAAGACGCATCAGAACTATCGTTTCATGCAACTTCATCCGGACTGGCCATTTTGGCGTTTGCCGAAACTGCGTTTGCGGATACCATTTTATCGCATCCTTTGCGCAGCTTTACGAAACAAACCGAAACCGATCCCGACCAAATCCGCGAGGCTTTGGTCAATATTCGTCAGACAGGAATCGCCGAGTCCATCGGCGGTTTTGAAAAAGACGTCCATTCACACGCCGCACCTGTATTTGGGCCTGACATGCGCCCCATCGGTGCTTTGGCTGTAGCAGCACCCGTAGCCCGCATGACCGGGCGCGCTAGGGCGAAGATCCAGCAGCAAGTGGCGAAACAGGCCTTTGTGCTAACCCAAAAAACCGGTGGATTTTGCCCGGCTGGATTTCACAAATTAGAAAATTAAAGGACCCTCTCCGATGAATGATTCCAATTTCCTGAAAGAGAACAACGCGCGATCTCTATGGCACCCGATGTCACACCCGGCGGACAGTCACGCCAATCCACCAACCATTGTAACGGGTGCGCAAGGCGTGCGGATCACCGATGTGGACGGACATGAAGTTGTCGATGGTGTTGGCGGATTGTGGAACGTCAATCTGGGGTTCTCGTGCCAACCGATCAAAGACGCAATCACCGCGCAGCTGGATCAGTTACCGTATTATTCTATCTTTCGTGGCACCAGCAATGATACCGTCATCCATCTGGCCGAAGAGTTGCGCAAGTTCTTTGAGCCGGACGGGCTAAGCCGGGCATTTTTCACGTCTGGTGGATCGGACAGTGTCGAGACCGCGCTGCGGCTGTCACGCCAATACCACAAAATTCGCGGCGACGGATCACGCACAAAATTCCTGAGCCTGAAGAAGGGTTATCACGGAACGCACTTTGGTGGCGCATCGGTCAACGGCAACGCCAATTTCCGCACGGCTTACGAACCGCTGCTGGCAGGCTGTCATCATATTCCAGCGCCTTATACCTATCGCAACCCGTTCAATGAAACCGACCCGGAACGGTTGGCGCAGCTGTGTCTGTCGGCCCTTGAAGACGAAATCTCTTTTCAGGGAGCAGGAACGATTGCAGCGTTTATCATGGAGCCGATTTTAGGGGCTGGCGGCGTCATTCCCCCGCATGAAAGTTTCATGCCGGGTCTTCGCGAAATCTGTACGCGTAACGGCATCTTGCTGATTGCGGATGAGGTAATCACCGCCTTTGGCCGCACCGGCAGTTGGACAGGATCACGTCACTGGGGTGTACAGCCTGATTTAATGTGTACCGCCAAGGCCATCACGAATGGCTATTTCCCGTTTGGCGCGGTGATGCTGTCGGACGCCTTTGCCGAGACATTTGAGAAAGACGAAAGTGGCAAGGCCGCGGTCGGGCATGGCTATACCTATTCCGGGCATCCTGTAGGCGCAGCGGCGGCACTAGCTTGTCTTGGCGAAACGCAAAAACTGAACGTTCCGCTGAAGGCGGCGGCACGTGGAGCGCAATTGCACAAAGGGTTGCTGGATTTGCAGGTCAAATATGGCGTGATCGGCGATGTACGCGGTGGGCATGGTTTGATGTGCGCGATGGAGCTGGTCAGTGATCGCACAGCAAAAACACCAATCGATAAGAACACGATTAACGGTGTACAAGAGCGGACCTATCGTGCCGGGGCAATGGTACGGGTGTCTGGACCGAACATTATCCTGTCGCCGCCTTTGGTGCTGACCGAAGATGATGTGAATGTGATATTATCTGCCTTGGATAAAGGATTGGCGGACACTTAACGCGCCAACTTTGCCACATATTTGGCCGTCTGATGAAATCTGGTTTTGACGGGCCGGGCAGTAACTGGGCCCGACATTCCCGGATGGCACCAAACTGGTAACGGTGCATGATCCGATTCGGTAGGATTTGAGTACTTGGGACGAGAAGAAAGCTGGAGGTTAATTCAAGATGATACTTGGTGAGATGTATGTAGCAGAGGGTAAACTGACTTTGTTACCGAGGGGTCGGCGATTACTTTGATGGTGGCCAATACTGGGGATCGCCCGATTCAGGTCGGGTCACATTATCACTTTGGAGAGGCTAATTCGGCCCTGTCCCTTGATCGTGATGCCGCGCGAGGGTATCGGCTGGATATAGCCGCCGAAACGGCTATGCGGTTTGAGCCGGGACAGCGACGCGAGGTTCAGTTGATACCAATAGGCGGGGACCGGAGGGTCTACGGGTTCAATCAACAGATCATGGGGAAGCTTTGATTTTTGAGATAGAGAAATGGGCGGAATTTTTGGGTGAGAATGACAAAAACATAGAGTTGTCTTTTGACCAGTGCGAACGAGCAGGAAGCTATGAAGAGGCTGGGCATACGTTTTTTGAGTTTGAAAAACACCTTCTAAGTTTCGCGTTTTTTTGCGGAGGCTATTTGAAGAGGCCGAGGCGGCCGTGGCTTCCGACGCAAAGGGCGGAAATTTTGACGATCTAAATTGCACGCCTGAAGATATCGTGGAGCTGGGGCTATGTACACTTTCACTTCCCGGTAGCATAGGCCCAAAGTTTCGATCTAACTATTAAAGAACTGTGCCACCAAATTATTCATCATAGCCTTCTGAATTTGGGGTGGCCAAGACCGGGCGGTAAGCCAGGTTTTTATGTTTCCTCGGACCGAGACAGTGGCGAGCGAATTTATTTCGTCGATCTATGGCAATTGTCTGAGTGCATCGACCGCTTGAAGGCGATTGCAACAACACACGAAGGAGCTCTGTAAATGCCCGCACAGATAGCCCGGGGCGATTATTCTGCATGACATGGGTGCGTTTTCGATCATTGCGAGTGACAGTCAGGCGACAATGATAACCTGCGGGTCCGTCGCTATATCGCCAAATACGCCATCAACCCGGTGATTGCTCATGGCATCGCGCATGAAATCGGCAGCATCCAAGAAGGCAAGCGCGCCGATCTGGAGCTGTGGAATCCGGCGTTCTTTGGCGAGAAGCCCGAAGTGCTGCCAATGGCCAGCGGTATTTTTGTTTTGAGATTGAATAAAGCTATGCGTTCCCAAGCCCTGCACCAGACGCAGAACGGCTATTCCGAGGCTGATCTGGTGCATGCTGCACCTGCAGCATATGTGTTGAACCATACAGAGACACTCAGTCACAAAGGTATGGTTTACAATGGCACTTACTTCAGTACACCCCACAGTTTCGTTCCCGGTTCTGGGCGCCGCAGGCCGCTTTTTCGCAGCGATCGGCAAGGGTCTGATCAGCATGGGCGAGAACAGTTCGCGGTATCGTCAGATCCAAGCGCTGCAAACTCTGAGCGATGCAGAATTGGCCGAACGTGGCATAGAACGCGAAAATATCATTCGCGTGGTCTATGCCGACGCGTATTGGATGTAGGCGACCAAAGACATTTCCGGGATCCGGAATATTTGAAAAACTCCGCGCGGCGGTGGATGGTATGACCAACCCTGCATCGACCGCCACGCGATACACCGATCACTTGCACCAGCCCGATGCCGTGGGGCAGGTGACACTAGATTACGATGCCCGGTTTCTGCGCCGCAAAGTGTTGACACTAACCGATGGGCGCACGG
>PIVL01000755.1 GCA_003354145.1 Paracoccaceae bacterium | reverse complement strand
GACAAAAAGGTTGTGGCCGGAACGCTGCATTTCATTCTGGCGCGCAGCATTGGCGATGCATTTGTGACGTCAGATGTCCCGCGTGATGTGGTTCGGGATGTTCTGATGGACGCCTTGCGAGACCGGGACTGACCGAAAAAGATCAGCCCTTTATTGGTCTGCGCTACTCCAATAGCATGCGAAAGCGTGGGCCTGCGATTGACACAGCTTCAAACCCACTGGCAACGTACATGTCCTGAGCGGTGATATTATCCGGATGGGTACCGACCGACAAATGGCTGCAACCGCAAGAATTCGCATACTTAACCGAGGCTTCGATCAGCAATCGCCCAACGCCCTGACCGCGGATGTCGGCTTCGACAAACATGTGGTGCAGTTCTTTGCCGTGGGTGCCAAACTGTAATTTGAACACGGGAAACATCACAGCATATCCAACAAGCCTGTCGTTGTGTTGCGCGACTATTGCATTCAAGTCTGGGGCAGTGCCAAACAAAGTTTTCTCAAGCGTTTGCAACGTCAATCTAGGCAAATCGCCATGAAAATACGCAAGCGCATGGATCATTTCATGCAGGCGCTGCACATCGTGCGGTCGGGCGGGTCTGGTTGTTATTTGGGTCATGATTTGCTCCTGATTTTGCCACAGGAGTCAAAAAATGCCGCCCATGGCGACATTTGTTTTGGGTACAATTTTGATCGCCGTTCTTATTGAGAACAGCGATAATAGTTCAGAATTGTTGTGTTTCTACTCTGCATGTTTGCCAACTTGGCACCTTGAACCTATTCGGGTCAAGGTGCCATTTCCTTTAGAACGGGATTTCGTCATCCATATCGCGCGACGCCGGGGCATTACCACCGCCACCGCCTTGACCACCGCCAAAGCCGTCATCTTGTGGGCCACTGTCATAACCGCCGGACTGACCACCGCCATAGCCACCACCTTGACCACCGCCGCCGCCATCACGCCCATCCAGCATCACCAGAGTTCCGTCAAAGCCTTGCAACGCAACCTCGGTTGAATAGCGATCCTGACCGCTTTGGTCCTGCCATTTGCGGGTCTGCAA
>PIVL01000754.1 GCA_003354145.1 Paracoccaceae bacterium | reverse complement strand
GAAGACGCCCGCTTACAAATATGCTATTACATAGATAAATATACATATATGTATACATATATATATATACTAGCGGATATACGCGTGGGCCCCATTGATGGGGCCCACTCATTCGGCCCACGACTGACCGCCCGGGGCTGTCGTGTCGCTCCGACGTTCGGCGCGCCGTCTCGCGCTCGGCCCGTAGCGTGGCGCGCGGCCGCGCGACGCGGGCCGATCGCCGGACGGCACGTTCCTCGACCGACGTGTGCTTCCTTCCCGGCTGGCCGGTCGCGGGGTCGATCGACACGCGTCTCATGGAGCGTGCGCGCATGCACGCCTGTCCGTATGCGTGCGAGCCCGCGCGCTTGCACGTGCGTCGTCGCGGGCTGCCTCGCTCTCCCTCGTGATATGTCGTGTCGCGCGGCCTTCGCGTTTGTGTCTGGGTCCGCGAGCGCGCGCTCTTCCCTCTCCCTCTCCCGTGTCCCCGGCGCCTCCCATTCGCTCGCTCGCCCTCGCCGCATGACCGCGGCCTGTTCTTCGCCCCGCCCTGCCCCCTGCCTCGCCCGTATCCGTGCGTGCGCGCGCCGCGCCGCTCTCACGCCCGCATCTCGGCGTCGCTCGTCGGCTCGTGCCCGCAGAGCTGCCTCATCAGCATGATCGGCGACGTGTCCTTCCCGTCGACGGACGCGTACACGTGGCCCTCGCTCACCGCCACCTGCGGGAAGTGCTGGCGGAACATCTCGCGTAGCAACATCGGGAAGCGGCACCCCGTCGTCCGGATGACCAGCCCGCTCAGGCATCCCAGCATCCGCCGCGTGCCCATCCCCCAGTACGCGTGCGCGAGCAGCTCCTCCGTGTCGTGTCGCACCACCTCGATAGCCAGCCGCGTCGATCGGCACTCTCTCCAGAAGTGTTGCGCGTACTTCGTCCGCACGATCGTGCCCTTGTGGTGCGCGACGCGCAGCCGGTGCTCGTCCGTGCACGCCAGTCGCGTCACGAAGAAGTGCTCCGGGTACGACTCGTCGCACTGCGCGGTGTTGATGAACGGCACCGACACGAGGTGCGAGAGGTGCTGCGCCTT
>PIVL01000753.1 GCA_003354145.1 Paracoccaceae bacterium | reverse complement strand
ACGACGACGACGACGACGACGACGACGACGACGACGACGACGACGACGACGACGACGACGACGACGACGACGACGACGACGACGACGACGACGACGACGACGACAACGACGACCACGACGACGTCGACGGCGGCAACGACGACGCTGACGTCAACAACGACATATTTTGAGGTTTCCAAACACTGGCCTCTATGAATCTGATCGGGCTGAAACAAGCTGATGAACCCTATTGGGTGATCGGGCTAAAGTGAGCTAGAGTTCATGCAAATACTTGTACACTATCTCCAGATGATCCAGTCTAGAGACGAGAAGGAAATGGCTGGTATCGATGCGTCATACACGACTACGACGCCTGTTCAGCAGCTGCACATCGGCACATCTCCTATTCGACAGCAGCCTTTGCAGCCTGGCGTTGGCGTCTCTCCTTGTCGGCAGCTGCCTCTGCTGCCTTTCGTTTCTGTATCTCGTCATTGAGTGCAGGTTCTGCGAAGTTGCAATGCCGAACTCGCGGAATCAGACAAAGTGTGTCGATTACAGGGACAATCGCGCCTATGATTGCCTTTTGGATTTTTGGCACTTGGCGCTGAACATTCAGATGGACACTGTGTTGTGAGTGATTCACACCACCACTTCGGACAAGGAGGTGGATGACAACCCAGCCTCACCGATGAAGCCTGGTGCCACGAAAGCCATCGTCTCTGCAGGGCAGGCCACATTTGCAGCCAAAGACCCCGATAAATGGCGTACACTCGTCAGGGAATGCATCAGCAAAGCTCGAGTCAATTTTACTGAAGGTGTCGTCCACAAAATGAATCTGTTCTCCTAGGACAATCGATCCCTAGGACCTACCGCCGGTGATCTCTGCTTTCCTAGGACATTCAAACTGCTCCCCGGAACAAAATCACCGAAGGTATCGTCGACGATCGATTCCTAGGCCTTCATAAAGCTCTTATAAGGGCCTTGTAAGGCCTTGTGGGGTCCTTATAAAGCTTTATCAGGTCACATAAGGCCTTATGGCAGTTTCTTATCAATCCCCAATCGGGAATCGAGCCAGAAATCATCTCCT
>PIVL01000752.1 GCA_003354145.1 Paracoccaceae bacterium | reverse complement strand
ACAACACCCGTTCGGCGGAGCATTGAAACGCAACCTCAAGAACTGGGCGGCGGGCGGTTGCCAGTAGTTCTATTGCTCTGATGTTGTGACAAAGAAATAGACCCATTCGCCTTTGAAGTTGTCGTGCTGCGCACGGGCGCCTGCGACGCGGGATTTTAGCCATTCCAGATAGGGCGCCGCTGGTTCAATGATTGGGCGCAACCCCTCATAAAGACTCTCTGAGGCGGCAAAAGCTACTGTGATTTCCTGCCCATAGGGTGGCCCGATGATGAGTTGTAACCCGATGTCTCCGGCCCGTTTGGTACCGATCCGAAGCGCAGATTCAGCGGGCGAAAGTGTTAGCGGAACCTGATCATTCGGGGCCAGATGCAGCACATTACCGTCCGCATCAAAGTAGTCGACATAAACCCACGCATCATAATCCGGTGCGGTGACGTCAAAGAACAAACGCTCATTTTTGACGAACTCCAGAACCTTCACATGGGCGTCTTCTCCGATGACAAGAGGATTGGTGTTCTGGTCCGTGGATTGAGGCAGGCCAACATCGGCAATCCCGGACAAAGCCCCGCATTGCGGGCGCGGCAGGATCAGGATTTTGTCGGACACCACGATATCTGTTCCCATTTGCGTCTGCAGTGCCGCAAGAACCGGCCCGCGCAGGTCGTTTTCGGGGATATGACCGTTAACCTGCAAGGTGGCTGTATCGGGATCAAAACCAACTTGAAGTCGTGAACAGGGAACTTGAGCCAACAAGGCCGAAACACCGTCGCGCAAAGCATCGCCAGACGCCTTGATGTCGCCAGGTTGCATAAAGCTTTGAAACGCGGCGAGAGATACCGGATCAACCTCACCCCTGGCACCACCTGGAAAGGCCAATGCAGCCTTAAGCTTGTGCGCATTTGGTTGCGCCTGTGGCGCAACTTGGGCAGCGGGTGTGGCTTGCGACAATCGCGCAGTATCCGGAGCGATCACCGGGGCTAGCGAGTCTGGCTTGGCAGGAGATGGCTGAGTCTGAGAGGATCGAATCACGGCAGGAATGACTGACACTGGGGCAGAAGCCGTCGTC
>PIVL01000751.1 GCA_003354145.1 Paracoccaceae bacterium | reverse complement strand
AGATGGGCACGCAACACAGAGCCACATCGTGAAACGCCGAAAGCTAAGGGTGCCATACGTGCGCAAGAACTGACCACGAAACACGGACCTACATCGTCAAGCGTCGAAGGCTGGGAGTGTGGTTCGTGCGCGCCGCAGACTCACATCGTGAAGCGCCGAAGGCTAAGCGGCTATGCAAAACGGCTAAGCTCGTGGCGTCCATTCTCGTAACGTTGCTCCCATCATTTGAAAACCTGACACATCACATTGTCGCGGTTATAAATCGTAACGTTGCTCCCATCATTCGAAAACCTGCGCGCCGCAGACTCACATCGTGAAGCGCCGAAGGCTAAGCGGCTATGCAAACGGCTAAGCCCGTGCGTCCATTCTCGTAACGTTGCTCCCATCATTTGAAAACCTGACACATCACATTGTCGCGGAAGCCTGTGCTCGTAAAGAGCCGAAAGCCGCAAAATGCCGCTAGCCGCAACATGGTCGCGGCACAGGTTAGCAACGGCAAGAAACTTCGCAAACCTCGAACAACCGCACGCAACCTCTCGGAGCGCCTGGCCGAAGTAAAACGCCGAAGCCTGTGCTCGTAAATCGCCGAAAGCCGCAAAATACCGCTAGCCGCAAGATGGTCGCGGCACAGGTTAGCAACGGCAAGAAACTTCGCAATCCGTGAGCAATCGCAACCTTTCGAAGCCGAGCACACGACCGAGCAACGGCTCAAAAGGCTCCCAAAATTGTCAGAGTAACCTTGCGCCGAGTTTTGAACAACTCTATTTACCGTGTAATGGCTAGTGTGCATAATTTGAAATAAAGTTGTTCCAAACCCTAGCGCCGAGTTTTATGACCAGTGTGTACAGTCCGATTAGGGTCTAAGATTGCCACGAAAAGCGGACATACATCTGACATCTGACACACATCGGACTCACACCGCCCTGTAGCGCGGTAGGGGTAGTCATGTTTTACCGACGTTTTCTATTTTGACGTCTTTGAAGCAAGCTCAGTGCTGCCCTCGCGGCAAACAGGGGTTAGAGGGCAGCAAAAAAAAGTATATGCTGTGTTCATGTTGGCTTGTTAAT
>PIVL01000053.1 GCA_003354145.1 Paracoccaceae bacterium | reverse complement strand
GCAGATACCGTGACACTGGTGAATAAACTGCACGAGCAGAAGGGTATTACCATTACCCATCAGGAAGTCGAAAACGCTGATCACTTCTTTCAAGAGCCCCATATGGAGCCAATGATTGGCAGCGTCACCGATTACGTCAGGCAGCGATTAACCGAAACCACGCGTTAAATTCGGAGCGACACAGATGTCCACCCTTGATGATCTGGCCGAAGCTCTTGCCGAGGACGTGTTGAAAGCCGTTGATAAGTTGGGGGATGATCAGATCATCCAGGACGTGGCCGTGATTTTGGCGGCCACATCGACCCCAACAGAAGAGGCATTTCTGGGTGCCGTCCGAGTTCGGCAAGCTGAACGACGCGGACGCGAGTTTTTGACCAGTTACATCGAGCGTGCCATCAAGGAACGCAGCGCCAGGGGGCCGACTTGACCGACCGGCTTGACGCCCAGATCACCTTTTTGAAAGAGGCGGATCAGCTAAAATCTGTCTTGCGTGCATCCCTTCTGATTGATGATTCTCGACGCGAGAACTCGGC
Organism: Paracoccaceae bacterium; assembly: GCA_003354145.1. Classification (GTDB taxonomy): domain Bacteria; phylum Pseudomonadota; class Alphaproteobacteria; order Rhodobacterales; family Rhodobacteraceae; genus NORP181. Next base: position 18,324 of record PIVL01000053.1, on the reverse strand, counting down.
TGAACATTCCTGGCATATCATGCTGTTTGCCTTTGTTTTGGCAGATCAGGCCGGGCCGGATGTACAGATCAACCGTGTTCTGAAAATGCTATTGCTGCATGACATCGTTGAAATTGACGCTGGTGACGCGCCTATTCACGGCAATGTCGACCACGCGGCCGTTGCAGCCAAGGAAATTGCTGCGGCTGACCGGTTGTTTGGTCTGCTTCCCAACGACCAAGAGACAGAATTTCGCGTCCTTTGGGACGAGTTCGAAGCCGCGCAAACCCCTGATGCGCAATTCGCCAAAGCCATTGACCGGATGCAGGTGCCAGTCACCAATCTGGCTAATAACGGCGGTAACTGGCCCGCTTATAATGTGACGTTGGATCAGCTTGATACCCGTGTCGGCGTCCCGGTCAAACGCGGTGCACCCGGTATTTGGGCGTGGTTGCGTCCGCAATTGGTGACGTTTTTCAAAACCTGAGCGGCAGGTTAGTCTAAGAATACGAAAATCCATACCCTATTAAACATGCGACCCTGCTTGTAGGAACTTTCATGCCCGAATTCTTTGGCCACGACACAGCGATTCACGTCCAGAAAAGCCTGCGCGATGATCCGCAAATGTGGCCTTGTCGAAGATCCTGATTTGGTCACAATTCTTATCAACCCGTCCGGCAGCCATCTCACGCGCTGATCATACGTCCTTCAAGTGCTGTGCGAAAATCATCCGGGATCGTTACCGATTGCCGGGTGTCCAGATCCATCAAGACGGAATGCCAGGTTGATCGGAAGACCACTGTGCCATCCTCTAACGTCAGCAGGTTCTCAAACGCCGCTGATTTTGTACCGATTTTGGATATGCCCACATAGATCAGTAGTACCTGCCCCTCGCTGACCTCGGCCAGAAAATCAGCCTCGGAACGCACCACTGCAAAGGAATATCGCCGCCCTTTGTTTGCTTCTCCCGGAGCCCAGCCAATCGCCGATTGCATAGCAAAACCGGCCTTGTTACAGGCGGCGAAATAAACCGCTGAATTCATATGCCCCAATACGTCACAATCAGACGAGCCTATGGTCATCCGCAAAGTTGGTGTTTGTTTCATTCGTATCCTTACTCAATGCTACTGTTAGCTCCGTATACCATTGCATACACCTTTCGCATTGCAGAAATATGCGCTAGACCGCGCCCAACTCCGACTCATTTCTTACAAAGGACCAAACCCATGACAAAGATCAAGGTGGACAACCCTATCGTCGAACTCGACGGTGATGAAATGACCCGTATCATTTGGGATTTCATCAAGAAAAAGCTGATTCTGCCTTATCTTGATGTCGACCTGAAATACTATGACCTGGGTATTCAGGCCCGTGACGACACAGACGATCAGATCACAATCGATTCCGCTCATGCAATCCAAAAATACGGTGTTGGTGTCAAATGTGCGACCATTACCCCAGACGAAGCCCGTGTCGAAGAATTTGGCCTTAAGAAAATGTGGCGTTCGCCAAATGGCACCATTCGCAACATCCTTGGCGGTGTCATTTTCCGCCAGCCAATTATCTGCAAAAACGTGCCGCGCCTTGTTCCCGGTTGGACCAAACCGATTGTGATTGGTCGTCATGCATTTGGGGACCAGTATCGCGCCACCGATTTCAAATTTCCCGGAGCGGGCAAACTGACACTCAAATTTGTGGGTGAAGACGGTGAAGTGATCGAACGCGACGTGTTTGATGCACCTGATTCGGGCGTCGTCGTGGCGATGTACAATCTTGACAAGTCGATCATCGACTTTGCCCGCGCGTCCATGAACTATGGTTTGAACATGGGGTGGCCTGTTTACTTGTCGACGAAAAATACCATTTTGAAACAATATGATGGCCGATTCCTTGAACTGTTTCAGGAAATCTATGAAGCCGAGTTTGAAGATAAATTCAAGGCCGCTGGCATCACCTATGAACACCGCCTGATCGACGACATGGTCGCCTGTGCGATGAAATGGAACGGTGGCTATGTCTGGGCCTGCAAAAACTACGATGGCGATGTGCAGTCCGACACTGTGGCGCAGGGCTTTGGCTCGCTCGGTCTGATGACATCGGTTCTGATGACCCCAGATGGCGGCATTGTCGAAGCCGAAGCGGCGCATGGCACTGTGACCCGGCATTATCGTCAGCACCAGAAGGGCGAAGCAACTTCGACCAATTCGATCGCGTCGATCTATGCGTGGACAGGTGGTCTTAAGCACCGTGCAAAACTAGACGATAACGCACCGCTGTTGAAATTTGCCACGACGCTGGAAAAAATTGTTGTTGATACGGTTGAGGCTGGCAGTATGACCAAAGATCTGGCTCTGTTGGTTGGACCCGATCAGAATTGGCTGACAACAATGGGCTTTTTGGAAAAGGTAGATGAGAACCTGAATAATGCTTTGGAAGGCTGATCGCCCAACATAAACATGGCAAAGACCGGCCCTTGTGGTCGGTTTTCTATATTCGACGCGTAAATTATTGAATACAAATGAAGACGCCCCGGGTACAAGTGAGGACAAGACCCGGGGCGTTTCGCCAATTTGTATCATGCCGATATTACGCTGAAAGTGATTAGGTGCGTTTCTTACAGAACTTATAATCCCCAGATCGTTCTGCGTTTCCTGTACGCCTATTTTCCGCGGTTATGCGTTCCTTGATACAATTCAGCAACCTTGTGACTGGCCGTTTTTTTCGAATGCAAATGGTAGAATTGCATGGATCAAAGCTGCAAATGCGGCCCCAAACAGGGCCATGCAGAATCGCGTAGCAAACACAGCATGTTCGCTATACCCTTCATCAATGCTTTGCGGGTGTTCCCAAAATAATCGGCTAATCATCGTATTGCTCCGGGTTGAGTGGTGGCGCTCTTATACACTAACCTGCAGGTTTAGTAAAATTGTCCCAAAGTCGCGTTCATTTAAGGAAGACATGGGAAAATATCCCGTGTATACCCCAAATATGGAGAAAATGGACGAATTAGATCGCCGCCTGCTGCGCGCTTTGCAAAAAGATGCCGGACTGTCGCTGGATGCCCTAAGCGAACAGGCAAACCTGTCGCGCAATGCCTGTTGGCGCCGTATCAAAGCCCTTGAAAATTCAGGCGTCATTCGCGGCCGTGTAACGCTTTTGTCGCCAGAGCATCTGGGACTTTCGCTGACTGTATTTATCCAGATACGCACCAACGCCCATGACGCCGCATGGTTGGCCAAATTAGCCAAGGCCGCACGAACTATGCCTGAAATTCTGGGCGTTTACCGAATGACTGGCGATCTGGATTATCTGATCCGCGCCCGTGTCGCAGATATGGCAGGCTATGACCGGCTGTATCGGGACCTGATCGCACGTGTGCCGTTGTCGGACGTGTCTGCCAGCTTTGTGATGGAAGAGATTAAGGACACAACCGAACTGCCAGTTTAGAAAGCGTACTTTTCGTATTTCCTCTGGCAATCTGGCGCACGGCGGGTTATGCGCGCGTCAACTTCCCAATAAGGCTGAACTCATGGACCTGCGAAATATCGCAATCATTGCGCACGTTGACCACGGCAAGACTACGCTGGTTGATGAATTGTTAAAACAATCTGGAACTTTCCGCGAGAACCAGTCTACCACCGAGCGGGCTATGGACAGCAATGACCTGGAACGCGAACGTGGAATCACCATTCTCGCCAAAGCCACATCCGTGGAGTGGAAAGGCACGCGTATCAATATCGTCGACACGCCGGGCCACGCCGATTTCGGCGGCGAAGTCGAACGTATTCTATCAATGGTAGACGGTGTTGTTCTGTTGGTTGACGCGGCCGAGGGTCCGATGCCACAAACCAAATTCGTGACCTCCAAAGCACTGGCACTGGGCCTGCGTCCGATCGTTGTCATCAACAAAGTTGACAAACCCGACGGTGAACCTGATCGCGCGTTGGATGAATGTTTTGACCTGATCGCCAATCTGGGTGCTACGGACGAACAGCTTGATTTCCCTTCCATGTATGCTTCGGGCCGCTCTGGCTGGGCCGATCTTACACTGGACGGCCCGCGCAAAGACCTGTCGGCTCTGTTCGACTTGATCGTTGATTTTGTCCCCGCCCCCACACAAATCGAAAACCGGGATGAGCCATTTACTATGTTGGCCACCACGTTGGGCAATGACCCGTTCATCGGGCGTTTGCTAACAGGGCGCATTGAAACCGGCACCGTAAAAACCGGCGAAACCGTCAAGGCGATGTCCATGGACGGTGCTCAGATCGAATCGTTCCGTGTGACCAAAGTGATGGCATTTCGTGGTCTGGAACAAACCGCCATCGACGTGGGCGAAGCCGGCGATATCGTTTCGATTGCTGGCATGACCAAAGCGACCGTCGCAGACAGCCTCGTTGCGCCCACAGTAACCGAAGCTATTCCCGCGCAACCTATCGATCCGCCCACTATTACGGTCACTTTTGGCATCAATGATTCGCCATTGGCGGGGCGTGACGGCAAAAAAGTGCAATCGCGCGTCATCCGTGACCGCTTGATGAAAGAGGCCGAATCCAACGTCGCTATTCGCATAACAGACACTCCCGGCGGCGAAGCCTTTGAAGTTGCAGGCCGTGGCGAATTGCAAATGGGCGTTCTGATTGAAAACATGCGCCGCGAAGGCTTTGAGTTGAGCGTTTCACGCCCTCAGGTTCTGTTCCGCGAAGAGGATGGACAGCGACTTGAACCCGTCGAAGAAGTCACAATTGACGTTGATGACGAATATTCGGGCGCCGTCATCAAAAAACTGACTGGCCCCCGCAAAGGCGAACTCACCGAGATGAAACCCGCCGGTGCAGGCAAAACCCGCATCATCGCGATGGTCCCATCGCGTGGCCTGATTGGCTATCACGGTGAATTTATGACCGATACCCGTGGCACCGGTGTTCTAAACCGGGTGTTTCACAGCTGGGCACCCCATAAAGGTGCCATTCCAGGCCGACGTGCTGGCGTGTTGATTTCGATGGAAAAAGGACTCTCTGTTTCCTATGCGCTGTGGAATCTCGAAGAGCGTGGCAAAATGTTCATTGGCCCGCAGGTTGAAATCTATGAGGGCATGATCATTGGCGAACATTCGCGCGAAAATGACCTTGAGGTGAACCCGCTGAAGGGTAAAAAACTGACCAACGTGCGCGCAAGTGGTACAGATGAGGCCGTGCGCCTGACCACTCCGATCACCTTGTCTCTGGAACAGGCGATTGCCTATGTGGATGATGATGAACTGGTCGAAGTCACGCCCAACTCTATCCGCCTGCGCAAACGCTATCTGGATCCGCATGAACGCAAGCGCCGCTCTCGCGCTGCCTGAGAAGTAAGGCGTAGGGTGGGTGAAAACCCACCCTGTGTTATTCGTCGGTCTCTACAATCATCAATTCACGCTCGGACGCGCCGCGCGCATGGCTTAACGCTTGCTGGTAAACATCTGAATTATAACACTCTTCCGCCGATTCTACGGATGGAAATCGTGCCACTACATTGCGAGGACGCTCGCGCCCCTCAAGTTGTACAAACCGACCACCGCGGGCAATGAATTTACCACCATGCGCGGCAATAGCCTTGGTCGCCAGATTGGCATAGCGCCCATATGCTTCGTCATCCGTCACCGTGACATGTGCAATCCAAAGTGCGCCCATTTCAGCTCTCCAATACAGTTTCGGCCGCTTTGATAGCAGCCTCAGAATTTGATACATCACGGCCACCGCCTTGCGCCATGTCCGCGCGGCCACCGCCACCTTTACCACCAAGTTCGGCCACAGCAGCCCGAACCAGATCAACTGCTGACACTTTTTCGGTCAGATCAGCCGTAACACCCGCCGCGACTGCGGCCTTGCCACCGGCATCCGCGATAAGCAGCACAACACCACTGCCAAGCCGCTCTTTATGTTCATCAATCAGCGATGGAAGATCTTTACCGGTTACACCGGAAAGAACCTGAGCTACCATTTGTATCCCATTGATTTTCAAAGATTCAGGTGCTGCCGTCCCATTTCCGGACATTGCCATCTCGCGCCGCAATTGTGCCAATTCATTGGTCAACTCGCGCACCTTGGCCTGTTCCCCTTTGATCCGGTTCACCAACTCATTCGGTGTGGTCTTAAATTCAGCCAAAGCTGCATTCAGCACTGACTGCATCTGCCGCCCGTACCGTGTTGCACCACCTCCGGTCAGCGCTTCGATCCGACGTACACCTGCACTGCTGGCGCTATCGCCCAACAATACAAACTCACCAATATCGCCAGTGCGTGCCACATGTGTACCGCCGCACAGTTCCAGCGAATAGGTTTGCCCGTCAGATCCTTTACCCGATTCAGCCGCGACGCCCATCGAGACAACCCGCACTTCGTCGCCGTATTTCTCGCCAAACAGCGCCTGAGCACCCATTTCACGCGCATCATCCGGCGTCATCACCCGTGTTTCAACCGGGGAATTCTGACGAATAAAGTCATTCACTTCAGTCTCTACCCGATCCAGTTCTTTACTGCTTAGCGGCTGGTTATGACTGAAATCAAACCGCAATCTGTCATGATCATTCAACGATCCTCGTTGAACCACGTGATCACCCAAAGCCCGGCGCAGAGCCTCATTCAGCAAATGTGTTGCCGAATGGTTTGCTCGAATGCCGGTCCGGCGATCGTGGTTAACAACCAATGTCGCCGCCTCGCCCATGCGAATTTCACCACTTGTCACATTGGCTATGTGCACAAAAACACCGGCAGTTTTACGGGTATCCGTCACCCGTGCCTCGCCGCTTTCAGTGCGAATAATGCCAGTATCGCCAACCTGACCACCGCTTTCTGCATAAAAAGGTGTCTGGTTCAGCGCGATCTGCACGTTTTCACCTGTTTTGACAGCATCAACACCCGCACCATCCTGCACCAGGGCTATGATCTGCCCTTCTGCATTTTCCGTGTCATAGCCCAGAAAATCCGTAGCACCGTCCGCATCCGCGACGTCAAACCAGATCGTTGCATCCGCAGCCTCTCCGGATCCGGCCCATGCAGCGCGCGCCTTTGCTTTTTGCTCGGCCATAGCCGCATCAAAGCCTTCGGTATCCACCGTGCGACCCTTTTCACGCAGCGCATCCTGCGTCAGATCAAGCGGAAAACCATAAGTATCATAAAGCTTGAACGCCGCCGCTCCTGGCAACGCCTGATCCTCAGCAAGGTCAGCAACCTCATCATCCAGCAAGCGCAAACCACGGTCCAACGTCTGTTTGAAGCGAATTTCCTCTTGTTTAAGCGTGTCTTCGATCAGCGCCTGCGCCTGACCCAATTCCGGATAGGCCGCGCCCATTTGCTGGACCAACGCAGGCACCAGACGGTACATCAACGGATCCTGCGATCCCAGCAAGTGCGCATGCCGCATGGCGCGCCGCATGATCCGCCGCAACACATAGCCGCGCCCGTCATTGGACGGCATCACACCATCGGCCAACAGGAACGACGTTGAACGCAAATGATCGGCGATTACCCGATGATGTGTTTTACCCGGCCCGTCCGGATCGGTGCTTGTTGCCTCGGCGCTGGCCTCAATCAGGTTGCGCATCAGGTCGGTGGCGTAGTTATCATTGGTGCCCTGCAGCACTGCCGCCACCCGTTCGATACCCATGCCGGTATCAATCGACTGGTTCGGCAAAGCGGTGCGCGATCCATCTTCGAACTGTTCGTATTGCATGAACACAAGGTTCCAGATTTCCACAAACCGGTCGCCATCTTCATCCGGGCTGCCCGGAGGCCCGCCCCAGATGTGATCACCATGGTCAAAGAATATTTCGGAACAGGGACCACAAGGGCCGGTCGGCCCCATCATCCAGAAATTGTCATTGGTCGCGATTCTAATGATCCGGTCATCGCCAATACCGGAAACCTTTTTCCAAATATTCGCAGCTTCGTCGTCATCGTGGTATACGGTGACAATTAGCTTGTCTTTGGGTACTTCCAGCTCTTTGGTCAGCAGCTCCCAGGCAAATGGGATTGCATCGCTTTTGAAATAGTCGCCAAAGCTGAAATTTCCCAGCATTTCAAAAAATGTAAGATGCCGCATCGTATAGCCGACATTGTCCAGGTCGTTATGCTTACCCCCTGCCCGCACACACTTTTGTGCAGTTGTGGCGCGCGAATAATCCCGCGTTTCGACCCCGGTAAACAGGTTCTTAAACTGAACCATACCCGAGTTTACAAACATCAGCGTCGGGTCGTTACGCGGCACCAGCGGACTGGAATCTACCACGCTGTGCCCGTGCTTGGAAAAATAGTTCAGAAATGTTGATCGAATGTCATTCAGCGTGCGCATTTTGGGTCTCTTCGCGGCCGGAATTGAAGGATGCCAAAGGTTTAGCCGCCTGCCCGCCGACTGTCCACAGTCGCAAACCGCAAACAGGGCGCGCCAACTGGCACGCCCCGCTTTGTTCAAGGGTATCGGATTGCTACGCCTCGAGAATATCGTCCCCGGCATCCGCCGCGAATTCCGGGGCATCGAAATCAAGTCCATGCGCGGCCCTGATCTTATCCTCGATCTCATAGGCAATTCGGCCATTGTCACGCAGGAACTGTTTGGCGTTTTCACGACCTTGCCCAATACGTTCGTCTCCATAGCTGAACCACGAACCGGATTTGGCAACTACACCGGCGGTGACGCCAAGATCAAGAAGTTCACCCATTTTTGAGATTCCTTCACCATACATGATGTCAAATTCTACCTGCTTGAATGGCGGGGCAACTTTATTTTTGACCACTTTGACGCGCGTCGCATTGCCGACGATCTCATCGCGGTCCTTGACTGCGCCGATCCGGCGAATGTCCAGACGAACCGAGGCATAGAACTTCAAGGCATTACCGCCCGAGGTTGTTTCAGGAGAGCCGAACATAACGCCGATTTTCATCCTGATCTGGTTAATGAAAATAACCATACATTTGCTGCGATTGATCGAGCCGGTCAATTTCCGCATGGCCTGGCTCATCAACCGGGCCTGGACCCCAACGCTACTGTCACCCATGTCACCTTCGAGTTCCGATTTAGGAGTAAGTGCGGCAACCGAGTCAACAACAACGATGTTCACCGCACCCGAGCGTACCAAGGTATCAGTGATTTCAAGTGCTTGTTCGCCGGTATCGGGTTGCGAAATCAGTAGTTCCTTTACGTCGACACCCAGTTTGTCGGCATAGAGTGGATCCAACGCGTGTTCGGCATCAACAAAGGCGCATACGCCGCCTTTTTTTTGCTGTTCAGCAATGCAATGCAGGGCCAACGTCGTCTTGCCTGAACTTTCCGGCCCGTAGATTTCGATGATCCGCCCCATAGGCAATCCACCGATGCCCAATGCAATATCCAGCCCAAGAGAGCCGGTTGAGTTGGCTTCGATCTGTTGAATGGCGTCATCATCGCCAAGCTTCATGATCGAACCTTTGCCGAACTGACGCTCAATTTGCGCCAGAGCACTGTCCAGTGCCTTTTGTTTGTCTGCGCTTTTCTTGCTTTTCATTGTCAAAAGATCCGCCATTGTCCCGTTCCCTTTCTTATTGTCACACCCTGATGCGGGCGGCAATCACTGCTTTGTTCACCTCTTGTTCCTTATGAGATCAAAAAGAGAACATTTCAACTAAAATATTCTATTCTTCCACTGTTTGCTAATTGGGTTAAGAAGTAGTTTACAGTTGGCTATCAGAATATCATTTTCGAGATAGGGTTCTAAATGCTTGTTTTTTATAAAGAACGGATGGTCTTTTTGTCGGTCCCCAAGACTGGGTCAACCGCCTATCAAACTGCTCTGGCAGGTCGGGCTGATATTATTGTGGCTGATCCACCGGAACTTAAACATGCGCCAGTATATCGCTATAACCGGTTTTTCCGCCCGATGTTCGAGCGGGTCTGCGACGTGGAAATGGAAACAATGGCTGTCATGCGAGAGCCCGTCAGCTGGTTGGGCAGTTGGTATCGTTATCGGCAGCGACCATTTATGCGTGGCAAGGCGAATTCTACCCACGACATAAGTTTTGACGATTTTGTTCAGGCCTATGCAAAAGGTGACCGTCCGGGGTTTGCCAATGTTGGAAGCCAGTTCAAATTTCTTGAACCACGCCCCAACGGAACAAAGGTAACTCATTTGTTTCGTTATGAGAATCCCGCCCTGCTGAACAGGTTCCTCGAAGATCGCCTGAACCTGAAACTGCAATTGAACCGTGAAAATGTTTCGCCTGCCATGGACCTTTCGCTGTCTGAAAAAACGAGCGATAAACTGCGGCGTAAATGCGCTGAAGAGTTTTCCCTATATGACAGCATCCCCTAAACAGTAGGAAATGTTTTTGAGGTTCTAATTCGACTGGAAAACTGACCTGGGTAAGTCTTGTGATCCAATCAATGCAATTGCTGATGTACTGTATCCGTCAGCTGGTTGAGCGAGAATGGTTTAGGAAGAAACACGGAATTTGGCACCAACAGGTCAGAACCTCCAAGCGCGCCTTCGGCATATCCTGAAATAAAAACCACACGAACATCAGGACGGTCTTTGAGGGCCTGGCGTACCCAACTTGGACCATCCATACCCGGCATAACCACATCCGTAACGAACACATCCACCATCAACGTTTGATCCTCAAGCGTGCGCAATGCTTGTTCCGCGGAATCCGCCTCAAGTACTGTATACCCACGCAAACGCAAAGCCCGCGACGCAAATGCCCGTACCGGCTCTTCGTCTTCTACAAGCAAAATAACGCCCTCTCCATTTGATCGGTTCACAACTAAAGGAGGCACCGAAGGTGCCTCTGGTGCTACAACGACCTCATCATGTACTGGGAAATACAATGTGAATGACGTCCCTACCCCAACCGCACTGTCGACAAAAATAAATCCGCCAGACTGTTTGACGATACCGTACACTGTAGACAGCCCCAATCCGGTCCCTTCCCCGGTTCGCTTGGTTGTATAAAAAGGCTCAAATACTTTGGGCAGTCGATCCGGCGCGATTCCCACACCTTTGTCTGATACACATACCGTCACATAATCGCCCACAGGAACCGTTGCGCGATCGCGTTTTAGCGTGGTTTGCAGACTGATAACCTCGGTTTCTATGCGAATTTCCCCACCATTGGGCATGGCATCTCGGGCATTAACCACCAAATTCATCAATACTTGCTCGAGCTGTCGCTTATCAGCTCGAATAGGTTGCAAAATCGGGTCATGGCTAAGGGTCAATGTCACCGTTTCTCCGACCAATCTGTTTAGCAGATGTGTCAGATCCGACAAAGTATCGCGCAGATCCAGGATTTGAGGCTGCAACGTTTGTTTGCGCGAAAACGCCAACAACTGCGAGACAAGAGCGGCGGCGCGATTGGCATTTTGATTTATTTGAATGAGGTCACCAAAATCCGAATCCCCCTGATCATGTCGCAGCAACAATAGATCGCAATGCCCGGAGATCGCCGTCAGAAGGTTGTTGAAATCATGTGCAACGCCCCCGGCAAGCTGACCAATTGCCTGCATTTTCTGGCTTTGAACAAATTGCGCTTCAAGAGTTTTCAACTCGGTTGCATCATTCATGACTGCGATTAGAACAGTTTCACCATTTTCGGTTGTGCAACTTATGGTCGCCTGAACAAATACTTCTCGATCCGCACGTGCCAGACGCAGAAATTCGGACTGTTGTTCGGTTTGTCCTTCGATTGTTGCTTCTAGCCATTCAGCAACGGAACGTCCAAGCCCCTGCATAAGTTCGCTCAGAGCTGATTTCGCGTCGAATTTACCCCCTAACAACTCAATAGCGAGCCGGTTTGCGGCCATGATCTGACCAGCAACTGATAATTTCAGCATCGCAACCGGCAGGGTTTCAAATACCGAATTGTGATCAGCCTCAGATGCGGATGTCGAGGGCAAGAAAAACAACTCACGGCGACTGGCGCTGCCTTCGTGTTCAGCCAACAGGACCAGAACCGGGCCATTCGTGGTAGTAATTGTGTTCATTTCACCCGGTCTCACCGGCATTGAAGTAAACAAACGGTCCAACGATTTGACGCGGTCGCCGACAAGTGTTCTGGCTGAATCGTTCATGAACAATATCGCGCCGGAACGGCCAACCGTCATCATAGGCACAGGCAGGCTGTCTGCACTACGCCCGGAATGTTGGCTGTTTTCAGGCATATCTTCAATGCGCCACAAAAGGTTTTTACCACTCATTTGATGCACTGCAAGTCTCACATGTCCCAGCCGGGTAACCACATCTTCGCGCGCCGATCCGTCAACTTTTGCACGGCATTTCAAGCGGTATAAGACCGCCGAAGGATTGGCAAACACAGCGCGAAGAATTCCGGCAAGTGTATCACTTTGACTGTCATGAAATCGCGATTTTGACGCTGCATTCTGAACTTGAACCGAACCATCTTCGTCGGTGACAAAACTTGGTGTGGCGTCTTTTTCGATGAAGCTGGACAGGCAATTTATCGCATCGATTTGATTTCGATTTTGCATGCGAAAATGGATGCTGACCAATCCAGAAACACATAACAGGGTAAAACCGCTTGCGATGAATAGCTCTGAAATCAAACCAGACGGCGCCAATAGGAATGCTGCGGCCAGACACAGAACAGCCAGCAACAATATCGCAGCAAGGCGGGTCTGAATTGATGGTAGCTCTCCAATACCAGAAGGGCGATTGGATTGGCGGGATATCACATCACATCTCCGTTAGGGGATTCTCTTTTGACCCATTTCAATACACAACAGTTAAGTCCGTATTAACAGGTCAAAAATACCCTAAGGTTGCTCATTGATGCTATGATGAACGCGTCAAGTGTGTTGTGAAAAAGCCATCGGAACCTTCGGTCACCGGTAGAGTGATCTGATAAGCGATATTCCAGTTTGGGTTCGCCGCCAAAAAACGATTAACCAGATCTACATTTTCTTCGCGCAATATTGAGCAGGTTACATAAACCAACACTCCATCTGCGGCTGTTAATACTGCTGCTTTTTGAAGGATGTCGCTTTGAATATCTATCAGTTCTTGCAATCTCTCGGGCGTCAGGCTCCATTTTGCCTGAGGTGCGCGCCGCCACGACCCGCTGCCTGAACAGGGTGCGTCGCATAGCACCAAATCAAACAATTCAGCGTCCGAAAGCTCTTCGGTTGTCAGCATGGATATCTGTGCCCCGGCACGTGTGGCGCGTTCAGGCAGGTCTTTCATTCGCTGAGGTGCCGTATCATGAGCATAAAGCTCAAGTTGCGCACGTGCGGCCATAGCCAGTGCTTTGCCCCCGCCCCCGGCGCAATAGTCCAAAACCCGCATACCGTCCTTAAGTGGCAACGCGTTAACAACGGACTGACTGCCCGCATCCTGAAGCTCTACAAGACCAGATTTATAGGCTGAACTTTGTCGGATGCGACGATTACCCTGAGTGACGATAAGCGCAGTGCGCGATGTTGGATGTGCAACACTGGTTATGCCATCCTCAGCCATTTGCGCAATCGCAGTGTCGACGTCGCCCTTGGCCAGATTGACACGACAATGGACCGGCGCCCGGTGTTGCAGCGCGGTTGCAGCGGCTTCGGCATCATCGCCCAGAGCGGACTGAAACAACGGCCAAAGCCAGTCGGGAACATCCAGTCGTTCGGCAGCATTGGTCGAAACCTGCCCCAAAGCGCGCTCTTCATCGCTTAGCGCAGCAGGTGCATAACCAACATCACTAAATAATGAATCAAGATCCGCCGACTGGTTTTTAAGCAGACCGATCATCAGTCCACGCCCCGTTGCGGCCCCGCCCAATGACGCAAAAGAGCGCAGACAACGCAGTGCGGAAAACACATGATCGCGAACCGCAGCACGATCACCTGACCCGGCATAGCGGCTTTGCCTGGCCCATCTTGTCAGGGCCTGTTCGGCAGGGATGCCTGCCTGCACATCATCAAGTATTTCGATAGCTGCCTGAACGCGCGCCGCTGGGGTCAAGATCGTATTCCTATAACTGAAACATCTGAAATCATTGCGAGAAAACTCGCGTTACATGATCCGATAGTTTGGGCTTTCGCGGGTAATCTGAACGTCATGTACATGGCTTTCCTTCAGTCCCGCCCCGGTTATGCGCACAAATTCGCAATTGTGGCGCATCTCTTGGACTGTGGCGCAGCCCGTGTATCCCATCGCGGCGCGCAATCCGCCAACGAGCTGATGAACGACAGTGCCGGCGCTGCCTTTGTATGGCACCTGACCTTCGATGCCTTCCGGAACCAGCTTGTCGCTGGCGGCATCTTTCTGGAAATAGCGATCAGCCGAGCCACGCGCCATGGCACCCAAGGACCCCATTCCACGGTAAGTTTTAAAGCTACGACCTTGATACAGAACGACTTCTCCGGGGGACTCATCCGTTCCGGCGATCATGCTACCAACCATTGCACAGGACGCACCCGCCGCGATGGCCTTGGCGAAATCACCAGAGAATTTGATGCCACCGTCTGCAATGATAGGCACGTCCCCAGCAGCGGCTGCGCAATCTATGATTGCTGTCAATTGCGGCACGCCAACACCGGCAACCATGCGGGTTGTGCAGATGCTGCCCGGCCCGATTCCGACTTTAATCGCATCTGCCCCCGACCCGATCAGGGCGCGTGTCGCCTCACCGGTGGCGACGTTGCCTGCGACTATCTGGACTTCGTTGGACAGCCCTTTGGCCCGTTCAACCGCACGCGCGACACCTTCGGAATGCCCATGCGCGGTGTCAATCACGATCATATCGACACCGGCATCGACCAGGGCCTGCGATCTTTCAAACCCGTCATCACCCACGGTGCTCGCCGCTGCCACGCGCAATCGGCCCAAATGATCTTTGCACGCGGTTGGGTTTAGCACTGCCTGTTCGGTATCCTTCAATGTCAGCAAACCAGTCAGTTTTCCCGCACCATCGGTAATCAACAGCTTTTCAATGCGGCGCGTTTTCATCAGGCTGATCGCTTCGTCGCGGTCTGCCGGTTCTGTCAAAATCGCCAGATTTTCCGAACTCATCATAACGCTAACCGGCGTCGCGTCGTCGGACGCAAACCGCATATCGCGGTTGGTTACGATCCCCAAAAGCCGCCCCTTGTCGTCGACGAC
The DNA here is from genome assembly GCA_003354145.1 of Paracoccaceae bacterium. Taxonomy (GTDB): domain Bacteria; phylum Pseudomonadota; class Alphaproteobacteria; order Rhodobacterales; family Rhodobacteraceae; genus NORP181. Next base: position 3,233 of record PIVL01000053.1, on the reverse strand, counting down.
AGGAAAACCTGTTACCCGATAGCGATCCTGCAATGCTTTGGCGTCGGCAAGTGTCTGCGTGGGGCCAAGTGTTATGGGATTATAGACAATCCCACTTTCAAAGCGTTTTACACGCCGCACATCGCGCGCTTGCGCCTCGATATCCAGATTGCGGTGAATTACGCCCATACCACCGGCCTGTGCCATGGCAATGGCCATCCGTGCCTCGGTCACCGTGTCCATCGCGCTGGACAACAGCGGTATATTCAACGCAATCGACTGCGTTACCCGCGTTGTCGTATTCGCCGTTGATGGAAGGACGGATGACGCCGCCGGAACCAACAAAACATCATCAAAAGTGAGTGCCTCACGAATCTGCATCACATTTCCTTATGCAAAACCCCGTTTGACGGCCACCCTATGGCATGATTGCCAGGGGACCACAACATACGCCTGTCAATTTACCAAAGAACTCTTGTCAGCCCCCGGGAAACTGACCCTCGTACACAACATTGCAAAAATGACGCGACCCGGCCTGAAATTGCCGCTGGCCGTCATCAACTCAATGTGCAAACCCATATGGTAAGCCAAATTGCGAACAACAGAACAGGCCTCCCCATGACCAAAGATCCACTTGTGGTATTCACCCCGTCCGGCAAACGCGGACATTTCGCCGCCGGAACCCCGGTTCTGACGGCTGCGCGTCAATTGGGTGTTGATCTTGACAGTGTCTGCGGCGGTCGTGGAATTTGCAGTAAATGCCAGATCACCCCGGCCTACGGAGAGTTTCCCAAACATGGGCTGAGCGTGGATGAACAGGCGTTGTCTGACTGGAACGCGGTTGAGCAGCGCTATGATGATAAACGCGGATTGAAACCCGGGCGACGGTTGGGATGTCAGGCGACCATTCAGGGCGATGTTGTCATTGATGTGCCGCCGGAAAGTCAGGTGCACAAACAGGTTATTCGCAAAGCGGCCAGTGCGCGCAAGATTATCATGGACCCGGCAACCCGGCTTTACTTTGTCGAGGTTGAAGAGCCCGACATGCATTCCCCCACCGGTGATCTGGAACGGTTAGAGAGGGCGTTACGCGAGCAATGGGATATTCCTGCTATTCAGGCTGATCTGACGTTGTTGTCGAAATTGCAATCGGTGCTGCGTAAAGGCAAATGGCAGGTCACTGTTGCCCTTTATAAAGATCACACAGACGCCCCTGCCCTTGTTACCGATATTTGGCCGGGACTGCATGAATCTGGTCTCTATGGGCTGGCGATTGATTTGGGATCAACCACCATTGCCGCGCATCTGACCGATCTGGAAAGTGGTGCCGTTGTTGAGTCATCCGGGTTGATGAACCCGCAAATTCGTTTTGGCGAAGACCTGATGAGCCGGGTATCTTACGTCATGATGAACCCGGGTGGTCACACCGAAATGACGGACGTGGTGCGCGAGGCGATCAATGATCTGACCGTGTCGATTGCACAGGACGCAGGCATTGACGCGACGCTGATCGTTGAAACCGTTGTGGTCTGCAATCCGGTCATGCACCATTTGTTGCTGGGGTTGGACCCGGTCGAGCTGGGACAGGCTCCGTTTGCACTGGCCACATCCGGGTCTATGTTTCTGGGTGCGGACGACATGGGATTGACGCAGATGAACCCGCGCGCGCGCATATATATCTTGCCCTGCATTGCCGGCCATGTTGGTGCCGACGCTGCGGCGGTGGCATTGTCGGAAGAGCCCGGTAAATCCAAAGACCTGGTGCTGATTGTCGATGTTGGCACCAACGCGGAAATTCTGTTGGGCAATACCGAACAGGTTCTGGCCTGCTCGTCCCCGACGGGCCCGGCCTTTGAAGGTGCGCAAATCAGTTCAGGCCAGCGCGCCGCCCCCGGTGCGATTGAGCGGATCGAGATTGATCCGGTCAGCAAAACCCCAAGATTCCGCGTTATAGGCAGTGATCTTTGGTCTGATGAAGAGGGCTTTGATTTGGCAACGGCCACCAGCGGCATCACCGGCATTTGCGGGTCAGGCATCATCGAGGCCGTTGCCGAAATGCGCATGGCTGGCCTGTTGGATGAATCCGGGCTGATCGGATCAGCCGAGCAAACCGGAACTGTCCGCTGCGAAGCAGACGGACGCACGCATTCCTATCTGATCCATGACGCCAGTGCGGACGGTGGTCCGCGTATTACGGTCACCCAAGGCGATATTCGCGCCATCCAACTGGCCAAGGCTGCATTATATGCAGGGGCGCGGTTGTTGATGGACAAGATAGGCGTTGAACATGTGGATCGTGTGGTGCTGGCTGGTGCGTTCGGCTCGCATATTTCCACCAAACACGCGATGGTTCTGGGCATGATCCCGGATGTAGAATTGGACAAGGTGACATCGGCTGGCAACGCCGCTGGCACCGGTGCGCGTATCGCGTTGTGCAATGTGGCCTCGCGGGCAGAAATTGAACGGGTGGTTCACGAAATTACCAAGGTCGAAACCGCAATTGAGCCACGATTTCAGGAACACTTTGTCAACGCCTCAGCGATCCCGAATTCGGTTGATAAGTTCCCGATCCTCACGGGAATTGTGCCCTTGCCTGCCGTTAAATTCAACACCGGTGGTGGCGATGGGGACCGCCCCCGCCGACGTCGCCGTGGTTAAGGGATAATTGTTCGCCCAGCACTACTGACAGAGACAATGAGCTTGACGCATAGCGCAGGGGCAGCTACCCACGGGCACCATTCAGGCGGGTATGGTGAAAAGGTATCAGGATGAAATCGTGTGTTTTCAAAGGCCAATCACGGTTTGCATCAGAATATCAAGTTAGTCGTCCCTTCCCACCCACCCTTCGGTTCTGTCCCCGGCGCATTCGTTATCACGCATTCGGTCGGTTGCCTATTGCACCTGGCGCACCGCATATGGCTAAGCGCATCGTCAACCGTGATCTGATCGCCATGCCGCTTTACCAAGTCTGACACGCGCACAGCGCCCCTGTGCCCGCAAGAGCATGTCGGGTGGAGTGTTCCGTGTCGCAGGACTGACAGGCGGGTGCCTTCACGCTTAAGCATACTGGATAGATAGAAACTAGCGTTGGTCAGTCAAGATGAAGTCTGAACAGTTTGCAGGGCGGGAAGCAGAAGTTCGCTGCGATGTGCATCAACGGCAAAGTTGCGGACAAAGCGGCCATGCGAAATGTTCTGATATTTAGTTTTCAGGTAATTCTTCAGCGACCAAACCATCCCGAAAAAGAGTTTCGG